>CAXTAP010000010.1:0-51764 GCA_964241965.1 uncultured Mucilaginibacter sp. | reverse complement strand
ACCGGCTACTGCATTTGAGCTGAATTTAGTGAAAAGGAACGCGGCCGGTAAAGGAATGCTGGTAAGTTCGGTTACGGAAGCCGGCCAGCCGGTAAAATTTGTGCAGGATAGCGATGCCGTGCGCATTGAGCAACCGGCAGGTGCCGGGCAGCATGTATATACCATCAATTACAGCGGCGTACCTGCCGACGGCCTGATCATCTCGACCAATAAATTCGGGCACCGTACTTTTTTTGGGGATAACTGGCCCAACCGGGCCCACAACTGGCTGCCCTGCGTGGATGACCTGGCCGACAAAGCCTCCGTTGAATTTGCAGTAATCGCCCCGGCGCACTATCAGGTTATCGCCAACGGCCTGAAAACAGAGGAAAGGCTGCTGCCCGGCCAGCTCAAATTAACCCGGTACGAGGAAAAAGCAGATTTACCCACCGATGTGATGGTGATTGGCGTGGCCGGATTTGCCATTCAGCAATCGGGTAAGCCGGGCGGAATACCGGTATATACCTACGTTTTCCCGGAGAATAAAACCACAGGCTTCCGGAGTTATGCTGCTGCGGCGCAGATACTGCCGTTCTATATACAGCAATTTGGCCCTTACGCTTACCAGAAACTGGCTAACGTGCAATCGAAAACCATTTTTGGAGGTATGGAAAATGCCGGGGCAATATTTTACTTTGAAGAATCGGTAGGTGATAAGGGTATTGAGGAACTGATGGCGCACGAAATAGCTCATCAGTGGTTTGGCGATGCGGCCACTGAAAGCAGCTGGCAGCACTTGTGGCTGAGCGAAGGCTTTGCCACCTATATGACGAATTATTACCTGGAACGCAAATACGGGCAGGATACCCTGCAAAAGCGCCTGGCACAACAGCGAACCAAGGTATTGAACTTTGAGCGCCGCCGCCTCACCCCGGTAATAGATACAGCCGTGCACCATAATTATATGCAGCTGCTTAATGCCAACAGTTACGAAAAAGGAGCCTGGGTACTCCACATGCTGCGCCGCAAACTGGGCGAAGCCGCCTTTTGGCAGGGCATCCGTAATTATTATGCCCGGTATAAAGGCCGTAATGCCGCCACAGGCGATTTGAAGCAAGTAATGGAACAGGCAGGCAGGCAAAACCTGACCGCCTTTTTTAAGCAATGGCTCTACACAGCAGGAGCGCCCGACTTGGATATTACCTGGAAGTATGACGAGGGGGCCGGGGCAGTAAACATCACCGTTCAGCAAAAGCAAAATACGGCCTTTGAGTTTCCGCTGCAGGCTGCTATCGGCAACAAGGTATATACTATTGCGGTTAAGGATAAAACCACAACGCTGCAGTTACCCGTTGCCGAGAAACCGTTGCAGATAAAATTTGACCCTGATGTAAACTTATTGGCAAAATTTAATGTTGTGATATTGTAAATAAAAATTTATAAAGTAACTTTGATGTAGATAAAGCAAATATTATCCTGAATTATGATAGATATTTCTTGCTGCCAATTGCTGATCAATAAACTAAACGTTATGCTGAATACTTATCAGTCCATTTATGTAAGGCTTTACAGGTGGATATTTAAAAACTTCGGGTTAGGTAAATTGCCGCAGGCTAAATCCCTATTTAATGTAAGCTTTTTGTTGATTATATCGCTTACGCTGATATTGCTTCTTACGGAAATTGTGCTGCAACTGCACCTGATCACTGTAAACGCGGGTATGGCAATGCTGATGCTGCTGGGCACAGCCTCTTTCATGCTGATTAATTACCTGATACTGCTTAATAACACCTGGTTTAAAAACCTCAACGAGCGTATCATGCTGTTCAGCCGCCATAATAAGGATGCCTGGTCAGTCATTCTGCTGGTCAATGCCATTATGGTTTGTGTGCTTTCACTTTGCCTAGCAGGCAATTGATGAAACCATCCGCCTAACCGGTCTGATTTTACAGGCGTGGAACTTATCGTTTTTGATTGCTGCAATACCTTTTTATAAGGTGCAAAAGCTACTGGCCGAACATGCCGCCTAAATCGCCAAACATATTTTTGGTCATGGCGGCCATCTCGGCCTGGTTTACATTTTCGGCTTGCTCCAGCGCTTTGTTAACAGCCACGGCAAGCAGCTCTTCCAGTTCCTCCCGGTCAGCTTCCTGATAAAAGCTGTCATCAATAATAACGGATTGCACTACCTTGTTGCCATTGGCAGTAACAGTGATTTTGCCGCCCTCTGAGGTGCCGGTTACCATAATGCCGTCAAGGCGTTTTTTTACTTCGCCTGCCTTTTGCTGCGCTTCAAACAGTTTATCAAACATGGTTTTCTGAATTTTAAGTATTAATCTGTATAGGCTCCTTTGCGGATGACCGGCATACCTACAATTTTGTACAGGTCATCCAGCTGGCCAATGCTGCCATTGAATACGTTGCTTAAAATTACAATGGTAATTTTATTATTCAAATCCCGCACAAAAATATTCTGGAAACCGTGCCACCAGCCGGTATGATATACCACTACCCGGCCGTTATCCTCCTCAAATAAACGCCAGCCCATACCATAATTAAAATGCTTATGGTGCTTAGGCTCGGCAGCCGAAGGCGTGTAGGCCATTTTCATGGTTTCCGGCTTCAGCAGCTTTCCCTTTTGCAGGCCCTGGTCAAACAGATACATATCCTTAACGGTGGAATATACGCCCTTGTCGCCTATTACGCCATCAAGGTAATTAGGCACTACGGAGCGGCGCCAGATGTGATCATACCCCCAAACGTTGGTAGGCACCTTGGCATCCTTAGCTTTAGAGTAAACCGATGTATTCTTCATCCCCAGCGGGTCGAAAATATTTTCCTTCATGAACCGGGCAAAAGGCTCGCCGGCTACTTTTTCCACAATAGCGCCCAGCATCATAAAATTGGTATTGTTGTAAAAAAAAGTTTGCCCGGGCTTGTTATAGGGGTGCGGATGATACTGGGCATACAGGCTGATAACATCATCATTGTACATGGGCTTGCGCTGGTTCCATAGCTTTTCAAAGGCGTATTGGTAATTGTTCATGCCGCTCTCATGGGTTAACAGCATACGCACGGTGATGCCCTCATACGGAAAGTTCGGGAAGAACCTGCGTACGTCATCATCCAGCTTCATTTTACCCTGTTCAACCAGCATCAGGGCGGCCGTGCCGGTAAAGGGCTTGCTTACGGAGGCCAGCTGAAAGCGCGAATCAATATTCAGGCTGTCGCGGCGCAGGTAATCTGCCCAGCCTATGGAGTTTTCATAAATAATTTTACCCTCCTTAGCCACCAGGATGTTACCGTTAAAGCCGTGTTTGGTATGCAGGTTTTGCACAAAGGCATCAATTTTATGGTCGGCCTCCTTAGGATCATAATACAGCAGGGAGCGGGTATCAAACGGTATGCTGAGTGCGGTAAGGCTTTCCCTTTTTTTGTTGGAACAGGATAATAAAGGCAGCAAAAATGCGGCCGACCAAAAAATGCTTTTGTACACTAATCTCATAAACAAATACTCACTCACTAACGCCCGCGAAAGTGGGAAATTATACTATAGTTAAAAAGCAAAAGTTTCAAATAGTTATTTACCGGTACCCGGTAAAGGCAAACAGCATTACACGGCTTGCCCGCTGTAATTCGAAACAAAACAGCGCATTCAAGCATTAAGTATTTAAAATTCTCTGTTGCCCATGCCTAAATGGTTGAAAACCACATTAAAGATAATTGCTGCGCTTATTGGTTTAATTATTATTCTGTTTGTAAGTATTACCCTTTACGTTGTTACGCATAAAAAGAAGGTGCTTACTATGGTAACCACCACCTTAAACAGAAACATAAATGGTACGCTTACCATCGGCGACATGAACCCCACCTTTTTTAAGGGCTTCCCGGACGTATCCCTGACCCTGAAGGATGTAACACTGAAAGATAAAAAGTGGAATGAGCACCGCCATACCCTGCTTACAGCAAAGGCGCTGGCCGTTTCGGTAAATACAGCAGCGTTGCTGAAAGGGGTAATACAGGTAAACAGCATGAGCATTGCCGATGCGGCCATTGATTTATACACTGATACAACCGGGTACAGTAATACAGCCATTTTTGGTAAAAAGCCTAAGGCTAAAAATGAAAAAACAGGCAGTGAAAGCGCTACCGAAATAAAGCGGTTCTCTTTAAACAATGTTACTTTTACGCTGGATAACCAGCAGGCCAAAAAGCTGTTTAATTTTGCGGTTGACCAGCTGGATGGCCATATAGATTATCCGGGTTCGGGCTGGCATGCCGGCCTTGAGCTGAAAACACTGGCCAAAAGCATGTCGTTCAATACCCGGCAGGGCAGCTTCATCAAAAACAGAGAGTTAGAGGGCGGGTTTGACATCAGTTATGACAGGCACTCGAAGTTTATTACGGCTGCGCCTGAAACGCTGAACATTGGCGGCATCCCGTTCATTATCGGCGCTAAGTTCAGTACGGGCCAGAAAGCCAATACCTTCGCCTTTGATATTTCGGCCCCCAGCGTTTTATGGCAGCGGGCCGCTTCGCTGCTGGCACCCAACATTACCCGGAAACTGAACATGTTTGGCCTGAAAAATCCGCTCGAGATTCATTGCCTCCTCAACGGCAGCTTCAGCGGCGGCAATGATCCTGATATTCTGGTAACCTGCAAGGTGCGTGATAATGTGCTGTCAGCCATTGGCGGTACCTTTGACCATTGCAGCTTCGACGGCTTATTTACCAATAACTATATCAAAGGCATGGGTTTAACCGATGCCAATTCGGCCATCAAAATTTATCATCTTACAGCCAATTACAAGGAGCTGCCCATACTGATTGATACTGCCATTATCAATAATCTTGATCATCCGGTAGGCATGGGTACGGTGCGATCTAAGTTTGATGTGGCAAAGGTGAATAACCTGCTGGGCAACCAAACGCTAAGTTTCACCAGGGGGGCAGCCAGTTTGCGTTTGGCTGTAAAAGCAAATTTTGAGGATTTCAGGCTGCATAAGCCGGAAGTTCACGGAATAATTAATGTAGCCAATGCCGATGTTAGCTATGTGCCGCGCAACCTGAATTTTAAAAATACATCCATATCTCTCAACTTTACAGGCAACGATTTACTGCTGAATAATATACGCCTGCAAACCGGGCGCAGCATTGTATTAATGCAGGGTAGAGTAAACAACTTTTTAAACCTCTATTATGATGCGCCCGAAAATATTTTGCTTACCTGGCAAATGCACAGCCCGCAGTTATATCTGGCCGAGTTTTTAGGCTTTTTAAGCAGCCGGCGCAATGCGGCGCCGGCGAGGCGCACAGCCGCCAGAACCCCGGCAAAATCATCAGCCAGCTTTATTGACCAGTTTAACAGCGTTTTTGAAAAGGCCCGCGCCGAGATGCACTTAACGGTAGATAATCTGCATTACAAAAAGTTTCTGGCTACCAGTGTCAATGCCAATCTTTTTGTATCTGCCGATGGTATTGCCCTGAAAAATGTAAGCTTAAAGCAGGCAGGCGGCTCATTAAAATTGAACGGAAGCGTGGTGCAAACCAGCAGCACCAACCGCTTTACGCTGAATACGGCGGTTGATAATGCCAATATCCGCAACTTCTTTTACTCGTTTGATAATTTTGGCTTGAAGGACCTCACCTACCAAAACCTGACCGGCTTTTTATCAGCTCAAACCAACATTACAGGGAATGTTACCGATGCCGGTTCGCTGGTGCCTAATTCAGTAAACGGCACGGTAGCCATTGATTTGAAGAAGGGCGCGCTGATTAATTTTGCACCTATTAAAAGCGTAGGCAAATATGCCTTTCCGTTTCGCAATCTAAACAATATCACCTTTGATGACCTGACCGGGAAGTTTGACCTGCATGGCGAGAAGATAACCATTGAGCCTATGATGATTAATTCCAGCGTGCTGAACCTGGATGTGGCCGGCATCTACTCATTGGGCAAGGGCACTAATATCGCTTTGGACGTGCCACTGCGTGATCCGGGTAAGGATAAGGATAAAAGCAAAGAAGAAAAAACCAACCGCCGCATGAACGGCATTGTGCTGCATTTGCTGGCTACTGATGAAGGTACCGGCAAAATGAAAATCAAGTTAAACCATAATCATAAATAAACCAGGTAGCGCCGAATTATCCCTTATTGTTTCTGCAGTCTTCGCTAAGGTGTTACCGGGGTAATGGGCTTTACTGATATTACACTATCTACCACAAAGGTACTTACGCCGCGCCAAGGCAGTGTATGCAGGTATTCCTTGTAATGCAGTTCCAGGTAAGCCCCCGCATTTTTGTTGAGCGTGGCGGCCACCCTTTCGTCAGTAACCGAAAACATAAATTCGTTAGATTGTATGTTGCCCTGCGTGGGCGTACGCAGGCCGGTTTGAATGAGGCGGCCCTCGTAGGTTTTAAACAGGTAGCCCTTATGCACAAAATAATTCATGGTGCCGGCCTTGGTGCCATCGCCGAACACAAAGTGATAACGGTAATAATACACGCCGATAAGCACGGCAATAATTAGCACGGTAATAATGGTAAAAATGCGCCTGCTGCTGTTCATAAAAAGTGTATTTACACTTTGTAACAATAGATGGGCCGGTTTGTGAGCGCAGACAGCTGTTTTAAATGGATTTTAAATACGTTGAAAACAGCGCCTCAGCCTATTGCTTTGTGCTGAAATTCTGAAGCTGCATTAAAACAGCAGAGAATACTGATAGTTAAAATTTGCTTAAAAATAAATTTTTTTATATGTGTTGTTTATTCCAAATAGTTTTATAATTTAGTTAAATAATTACTAAGCAGTTACTTATACTCTCCCTGTTTTCATTTTGCAGGTTGAATACCCAATCTATAATAATTTATTATATGTAATTAATTTTCAGAAAGATTAATTTATGGGCAAGCGCATTTTAATTATAGATGATGAACAGGACCTGTTTACTGCCTTGAAGCGAAAGCTGCAGCAGGCTGGGTTCATAATTTTTGTATCCGCACCGGCGGATAATCTGCTCAAACATATTCAGGAACTAAAACCCGATTTAATCATTCTGGGTGATAAGCTGCGCAAGGAAGCCGGGTTTGATAATGCGGCGCTGATGCAAAGCTGATAGCTGCCGCTGCTGTACTGCAAACAATAATCCCCTATCCATAACTCTTCTAAATCAAACTATGTAACACAGATATTCCAACCTGTTCTGTTATGATTGATCAAATTAAAACGTATGCTGCCAACCCGCATGCGCCACTGCCCGGAAGCGAAATCTATCAGTTGTTTGTAAGTACGCTGTCTGAAGTGTATTTACTCAAAAGCCACTTAATGAGCTACCTGCCGCTCATGTCGCAAAAAGTATCTTACCCGGCGCTTAAAACAGCTATCATGAACCTTAGCATCGGGCTGAGTGCGCATCTGCTGAGAATCGACATTATCTTCCGGCTGCTGGACTATCAGCAGAGTGATAAACAGATGCTGTCAGCCGCAAAGTCACATATCGAATGTTACCTGATGCCTGTGCTTGATGCACAGCCTTCGTGCCAGAATGATTTTATGCTGCTCAATCATCTGATGATGATCGAGGCCATCGAAGTTACTTATTTCAGAAGTTTGAAGGCGCTGGCGCTTGGCCTTAAAAAGCATGAGGTTACGCAGCTGGTAGAGCAGAGTTTTGAGGAAGCGGTATTAAGTAAAAGAACCATTAAAACATTGCCCGAAGCATTTGTGGGAAGGTAGGCCGGTAAATAACGCTGGCGCTATGTTCCGGCGTTACAGGAAAGACGGATTTTCAAAATGTTTCCGCCCTGCTGTATATGACATAAAATAATTAAGAGTTACCGGCTTATCAGCCCGGTAACCTACGGAACGGCTCTGACACCTGCCCTAAAGCGGTTTCAGCTTTTAACAGAATGGCTTCTTGAACGTAAATTTTTAGAAATCAATTCAAGAATGTTTGTTCTTGTAGGCGGGAATCTGAATCATTTTTCTGCTGAAAAATGATCCGCAGGCCGGTACAGCTAATAATTAAGCTCCTGGTTAATCTGATAAAAGGAGCGCAGGTAATTGAGCGGCTTGCTGATGCCTTTCAGCAGGCGGTTAAGCATCGCATCATTTTTCAGGTTCAGGTAGCCGGGTATAGCCTTTAAATCTTCGGGCTTTAGCGCTTTAAAACCCATGCTCCAGGCATCAAAGCTGCGCTGATGAATATCATCTTCACTGATGAGCAGCACATCCTCATGCCGCCCGTCGGCGCTTATTTTATTAAATATACGCAAAACAACATCTTTAGGGCCCTCCAATGCCTGCATAAACCGCCCTTCGTGCTGGCCAGCAGTATTGCGCTGTATATATAGCAGCATGCCGGTAATGCCTGCACCGGAATTACTGATGCGGGCTTGTTCTAACAAACCAACCAGTTGTGCGATAGTCAGCGGTTTTCTGGCTTTGCTGATATAAATAAGGGAATAGAGCATGAGCTAACAATAATAACGATTATTTTAATCACCGGCAAATGCCAGTTTGCCGGCGGTACGGTTGGCCATTAAATATAACTTAAACTTTACACCGGCGCTTAACCGCATCCGCTGATAAAGTTTTAACTTTGCCCCGCAAAAATTATTTAAAAACCTATGAGTTTCAGAACCGAGCATGATACCATGGGCGAGGTACAGGTACCTGCCGATAAATACTGGGGCGCACAAACTGAGCGCTCACGCAACAATTTCAGGATAGGCCCCCCTGCCTCTATGCCGCACGAAATTATTGAGGCCTTTGCTTATCTGAAAAAAGCCGCTGCCTGCACCAACACCGATTTAGGCGTTCTGCCCGCCGAAAAGCGCGACCTGATTGCACAGGTATGCGACGAGGTGCTGGCCGGCAAGCTGAATGCTGAGTTTCCGCTGGTGATATGGCAAACCGGTTCAGGTACGCAAAGTAACATGAATATGAATGAGGTGGTAGCCAACCGGGCCCATGTGTTGCAGGGCCGCCAGCTGGGCGAGGGAAAAACCTTTATACACCCGAATGACGACGTCAATAAATCGCAGTCTTCTAATGATACCTATCCTACCGCTATGCACATTGCGGCTTACAAGGTGGTAGTGAACTGTACTATTCCGGGCGTAGAGAAGCTGCGCGATGCCCTGCAGGCTAAAGCAGAGGCTTTTAAAAATATAGTTAAAATCGGGCGTACGCACCTGATGGATGCTACCCCGTTAACCTTGGGCCAGGAGTTTTCGGGCTACGTATCCCAGCTAACGCATGGTTTAAAAGCCCTGCATAACACTTTGGATCATTTAAGTGAACTTGCCCTGGGCGGTACAGCCGTAGGTACAGGCATCAATACTCCGAAAGGCTATGATGTACTGGTGGCTGATTATATTGCGAAATTTACCGGCCTGCCTTTCCGTACGGCGGAGAATAAATTTGAGGCGCTGGCCGCGCATGATGCCATTGTAGAAACGCATGGCGCCTTAAAACAACTGGCAGTATCCCTGATGAAAATTGCGAATGACATCAGGATGCTGGCTTCGGGCCCCCGCTCAGGTATCGGCGAAATTCATATACCCGATAACGAGCCGGGTTCGTCCATTATGCCGGGCAAGGTAAACCCTACTCAAAATGAGGCGGTTACCATGGTAGCTGCCCAAGTGATGGGTAACGATGTAGCTATCAGTATCGGCGGCGCAACCGGGCATTATGAGCTGAATGTGTTTAAGCCCTTAATGGCTGCCAATTTCCTGCAATCGGCCCGTTTAATAGGCGACGCCTGCGTGTCCTTTACCGAGCATTGCGCAACAGGCATTGAGCCGGATTATGAAGGCATCAAAAAGCACCTCGAAAACTCTCTGATGCTGGTTACAGCGCTTAATCCGCATATTGGCTATGAAAATGCTGCCAGGATTGCCAAAACCGCACTTAAAAGCGGTACTTCCCTGCGTGAGGCTGCCATTAACCTGGGCCTGGTTACCAATGAGCAGTTTGACCAATGGGTAAAGCCCGAAGATATGATTGGCAGTTTAAAATAAACGCTCTGCTTAATCTTCTTTAAAGGCCAGAACTTTAAAATAACATGCTGCAAAAGTTATTCAGGTTATTATCAGTTAAACAGTCTGCTTCTGTTCCGGGAGCGCAGGCTGTTCATTTGTGCATAACAGCAGATGGTTTACTTTTCGCCTTTTTAATTTTGCTTACAACACTGGGTAGCTGTTCCTCTAACCCTCCGTTGCAAACCGCAGGGGAAAGCTATCTGCAGGGGGAATGGAAGCAGGATTCGGTACCGGCGCAGTCAAAGCTGCTGAGCTATTCGCTATACCGTTTCAGGTTTACCTGCGATTCTTTTTATATGCAGCAGCAATCCTTTAGTAAGGTGAACAGCGGCTATGATACCTGCATGAACCGCGGGCGCTGGGCCGAGTACATGAAAGGCAATTACGGGCAGCGCCATGATACGCTGCAGCTTAAGGGCTTTTTTTGCAATGCCCAGTATAAATTAAAAGATGCAGGCGGCTGTTTCCGCTCCGGGGTTTATGAGGAAAATTTTATAGTTCATCAAACGGCCGATTCACTGCTGCAATTTATCAGTACTTCGGGTGTAGTGCCTGTCAGCCTGCACTTAACTAAACATATCACCTGCCATCCAAAACCTATATAATATGAAAAATAAATTTTTAAAAAAATTAATTGCCGTTGCTGCGCTGTTCTATGCCCCGTTGCAGTCAATGGCCTGGGGTACCGAAGGGCACCGGGTAGCGGGCCAGATTGCCTCTGCTTACCTGACTCCTAAAACCCGGCAGGCAGTGCAGGCTATATTAGGCCACGAAACCGTTGCGCTGGCTAGCACTTGGGCCGACTTCATCAAGTCTGATCCTAACTACAGCTACCTGTCCACCTGGCACTACCTGGATTTAGATAAGGTTTATACTTACCCTGAACTGCAGGCCTTTTTAAAGGCAGACCAGAACACGGATGCCTATACCAAGCTGGAGTTTTTGATTGCCGAGCTGAAAAAGAAAAATTTGCCGCAAAGCAATAAGCTCCTATACCTGCGTATGCTGATCCATATTGTAGAGGATGTGCACCAGCCCATGCATGTAGGCCATACGGATGATAAAGGCGGCAACGATATAAAATTGCAGTGGGGCAACACCCCAACCAACCTGCACTCCATCTGGGACAGCCAGCTTATTGAAAGCCAGCAGCTCAGCTATACGGAATATGCAGCCGCCATTAATTTTACCACGCCCGAAGAACGCGCCCGGTGGCAGAAAGCGCCCATTGGCCAGTGGCTGTTTGAGTCGAGCCAGCTCGCTACGCAGATTTATGCCGGCGTAAAACCTGATGAGCAGATAAAAACCTACCAGTATGTGTTTAACAATATTGCCACGGTTAACCAGCAGCTGTTAAAGGCCGGTGTGCGCCTGGCCGGCGTGCTGAACAGTATTTTTGGATAGAAAACTGACAATGAGAAGTATGCAGGCATCAAAAAAAATAGCTGCATACTTCTCATCATCATTAAAAAAGAATTAATGAAAATCCTGATGGTTTGCCTTGGTAATATATGCCGCTCGCCGCTGGCAGAAGGCATTATGCAGCACTTAAGTGATGAACGGGGGCTGAACTGGCAGATAGATTCTGCCGGAACCGGCAACTGGCATGTTGGCGAGGGGCCCGACAGGCGCTCGGTACGGATTGCCGGTAAGCACGGGGTGGACATCAGCAGGCAGGTATGCCGCCAATTTAAAGTGAGCGATTTTGATGATTTTGACCTCATCTTTGCTATGGACCGGCAGAACATGCGGGATATATTAGCCCAGGCCCGCAACCAGCAGGACACCCAAAAAGTAAAGCTGCTGCTGAACGATAAGGAAGTACCCGACCCTTACTTTGACGACACCCGGTTTGAGCCGGTATTTGAATTGATTGAAGGCGCCTGCAAGGATGTGATCAAAGAGTATAAGAAATGAAACCGGCCCGGCTAAGCAAATCAATCATGATGCTATTGGCTGTCAGCCTAAAATCTCCTTGATATCCTCGGCCGTGAGCGACTTGATAAAGCTATCCTCGGTGGTAATGAGCGAACGGGCCACGCCGAGCTTGCGCTGCTGCAGGATCAGTATCTTTTCCTCTACCGTATCCTTGGTGATAAATTTATAAATGAATACATTTTTGGTTTGCCCGATGCGATGGGTGCGGTCAATAGCCTGCTGCTCCACAGCCGGGTTCCACCACGGGTCAAGGATGAACACATAATCGGCCTCAGTAAGGTTGAGCCCCACGCCCCCTGCCTTAATGGAAATAAGGAATACTTGTATTTTGCTATCCTGCTGAAAGCGCTGTACTACTTCGCCCCGGTTCTGGGTGCTGCCATCCAGATAGGCGTATCTGATATGCTGCTGATCAAAGTGGTTACGGTAAATGGCAAGCTGCTTTACAAACTGCGAAAAGATAAGCACCTTATGGCCGCCCTCCAGTACGTTAGCCAGTGTATGGGTTACGTTCTCAAACTTGCCCGAATCGCCCTCATAATCCGGGTTGAGCATTAAAGGGTGGTTGGCTAACTGCCGCAGCTTAATTAAGCCCTGCAGCACCTGCATTTGGGTTTGGGCAAAAGTACCGTCCTCAAGGCTTTGCAGCAATTCATTACGATACTCTGATTTCACGCTTTCATATGTCTCGGCCTGCTCCTCCGTCATATCACAACAGAGCAGCTGCTCTGTTTTGGGCGGCAGCTCGGTAGCCACCTGTTCCTTGGTTCGGCGCAGTACAAAGGGCTTAATCAGCGCCTGTAATTTACGGGCTTTGTCCTCATCCTTCTTTTTTTCAATCGGGTTTACAAATTCATCCAGAAAAAACTGCTGCCCGCCAAGCAGACCGGGGTTTACAAACGACATTTGCGTCCATAAATCATTAACCGTATTCTCTACCGGCGTACCGCTCAGGATCAGCTTATGGCGGGATTTAAGCTGCCTTACTGCCTGATAAGCCTTGGAAGACGGATTCTTGATATTCTGGCTTTCATCCAGGATAATGTAATCGAAAAAGAAAGCCTTAAACATCTCCACATCAATACGGCTGATGCCATAGGTAGTTAACACCACATCGTAATTGCCAAACACCTCTGCTGATTTATAGCGTAAAGTACCCGTATGCACCATCAGGCGCAAGCCGGGCGTAAATTTATGCGCCTCGTTGAGCCAGTTATAAATGAGCGAGGTAGGCATAATAAGCAGGGAGGTGGTTTTACTCTGGATGGCTGCGGCGTCTTCCTTGTTTTTTTGCAGCAGGGCCAGTGTCTGTATAGTTTTGCCCAGGCCCATATCATCAGCCAGGCAGCCGCCAAAACGGTAGGTTTTCAAAAAGTGAAACCAGTTATAGCCAGCCTGCTGGTAGGGGCGCAAACTGCCCGAAAAGTTAACGGGCGGCTCCATGTCTTCCAGCGCCTCAAAATCGGTAAGTTTCTGCAGTTTGCGGTTCATGGTAATGTGCGCCAGTTCGCCCCCGGCCAAATCATTAATCAGGCCGATGTGATGCTTTCGCAGCTTTAACTGCTGCTGCCCCTCGGTAAAATGCAGCAGGTTGCCATATTGCGAAAACCACTCTTCCGGTATTACCGCAATTTCGCCCGAAGGCAGCGTAAATTCTTTTTTATGGTTCAGGATGTGGTTGCGCAGCTCCATAAAAGGTATCTGATACGGTCCGAAATGCACAACGGCATTTATATCAAACCAATCGTTATTCTCCTGTACCTGCAAATCAATGCGGGTGCTGCCAAACAGGTAACGCTTGCTGCCCTCGGGCTGCTCAATTTCAAACCCGGCATTAATTAATTCATCATGGTGCCGGTTCAGCCATTCAAACACGGAGAACGAAGCATCGCTGCTTTCGGCACTTGCTGCCACCTGCAAGCCCTGAAACAAGGTGGAATAAGTGGTAAGCCCCATGTTTTCCAGCTGCTGCAGCTTGCCCTTTTCCCAGCTTACCGAGCGTTTAATGCGATGAAAGATATAATCATCAGCTGTTTTTTCTACCTTAACAGAGATCTGCCGGCCATCGCCGTAAGCAAAAATATAGCCTGAGTATTTGAAATACAGTTGCAACTGTGAGGTTCCGCCGGGTTCGTAAACAGGTTTTATAACCGGCGTAGCGTCATGCTTTTCGGTATTAATGGTAAAGCCTTCAGCGTGTACATGATGTTTCTCGATCAGCGGCGCCACAAATTTTTCAAAGTACGGCTGCTCCGCACTGCGCGGAACAGCGATGTAACGCTTATTTAAAAAGGGCAGCAGTTTTTTGCCTTCAATGTCTTTATCAAAATAATACAGGGTATCATCCAGCATCAGCCAGGCCGGATGGTTGCATATAACCTCCGCGCCCTTAAACATAAATTCAATTTTTAACCCCCGGTACTTTATAGTCGGGTAATACCTTATTTCCTCCTCGCTGCGCTTAAAATGAAACAGTATGGTGGCCGGCTCATCGGCTATGTGCAGTTGCCGCCCTGCCGGGTAACCCTCTTTGCTCATCTGGTAGATATGCCGGTCGCGCATCAGGTTCAGCGCCTCCAATAGTTTCTTTTCAATCTTGGGCCTTATGGCCTCATAAATCTGTTCAGTAAAAACCTTGCTGAAATATTCGTAAGGGCGGATGGGCTTTTTGTAGTGTTTTTTAATGAGGTTGCCCTGCTCTATTTCCTCCAGCAGCTTAATCAGCTTTATATCCTTTTCATCCGCGCAGCTGCCAAACTCGCGGGCGGTATTGGAAAACAGTCGCTGATGGGTTAAGGAAAACTCTCCGTTAGGGTTAAGCTGAATTACGTGCGGCTCAATAACAAAGCCTAAATACTCATGCCGGGCAACGGCATAAATTAACTGGCAAGGCTGAGTATTGTCAACGCGTAGCATTTGGATAAAGGACAGATGGTGAAAATTAATGCAAGCTACGCTGATAAAAAAATTCAAACCTAAGCAGAATTCGGGTTAATCGGAAATTAAATGAAGATTAACTGAATGAAAGAATCAACCATTTTTTGCTTAGAGCAACCGGCGTAAACAGGAAAAGGACAAAGGCATACGGGTAGTATTTGCTGCCCGTATGATTTTGTCCTGTTTCTGCATTTGATCAGAAGTCTTCCGTTCCGATTCTTGCTACTTTACTCTAAAAGTTAATTTCCTCCGCTCTGCCTGGCTTCCTGCTTTAACTGATCGTTGGCTACAATGACAATCTCCACGCGGCGGTTTTGAGTACGGCCGGCTGCTGTGCTGTTATCGGCAATGGGCTCTGATGCACCTTTGCCTTCGGTACTAAGGCGCGAAGCGCTGACCCCATCGGCTGTAATGTATGATTTTACAGACTCGGCCCGGCGAACTGATAAATCCTGATTGAGTGCAACCGAGCCGGTATTATCAGTATGGCCGACAATCAGGATATTGGTTTGCGGATTGTTGGTTAACGAAGTGGCCAGATTTTGCAGATTGGCCTGTGCAGCCGGCTTTACATCAGTCTTATTAATATCAAACAGGATACCCGAATCAAACTTTACAATAATCCCCTCGCCCTGGCGCTCAACGGTAGCACCCGGAACGGTTTGCTTGATTTCGGCAGCCTGCCTGTCCATACGGCGGCCAATGAAAGCGCCCGCCGTGCCGCCTACTGCGCCGCCTACTATAGCGCCCAATGCGGTATTGCCTGCCGCCCTGCCTATTAAAGCGCCAATGGTGCCTCCGGCCCCTGCGCCTATGGCTCCGCCCTTTTGTGTTTTGGTTAATGAGTTACAGCCTGTATCAGTAAGGCTGGATACTGCTAAAGCAATGGCTATAATTCCGGTTTTTAATTTTAAACTATTCATAGGGTAGGTAACATGTGTTTGGGTTTTTTGTTACAAAGCAGGTGCCAAATGCGATTTTCGCGGCGGAATGCTGATATTCGGCACAAGTAACCCTAATTGAACAGAAGTTTCTGCATTATAGATTATCTGTAATCACATTTATAATTGTATAATCGAAGTGAGTAACTGTATAAATCAATTAATTGTAATCTGTTAATGGCTGAATTTTTAAAGGATGGTTCTGTACCATCAAAACATCCTTTGAATGCAACTAAACCTGTTTTACCGCAAGTTACATTTTTAAGAGCTTTGGCTTCTTTATCTGTTTGCGTTTTTCATTTATACTGCGGTAACGTTCACCTTTTTCCAAACAATGTTTATCCAAAGAAAATACTTCTTTATGGTTATTTAGGTGTACCTGTATTCTTTGTTATTTCCGGCTTCATCATCTGCTACTCGCTGCCGGCCTGTTACCGGTTATCTCAGTTCAAAACGTTTTTCATAAAAAGAATTATCCGTATTGAGCCTCCTTATCTTGCTTCAGTAGCGCTGGTGCTGCTGTTAAACTATTCAGGCTCATTTGTGACTCATGTACCTGTGGATTTTTCATGGGAAAATTTATTTTTTCATCTGGCTTATCTGAATAATTTCAACGCCGGAACCTATTATAATGTAGTGTACTGGACATTAGGGATTGAGTTTCAGTTTTATCTGTTAATCGGGTTGCTGTTTCCTCTGCTTAACAAATCACAAACAATATTTATCCTTTTGATGCTTGCTTTCTTAGCGGCAACATTTATCCCCCTGAAAGGTAACGTTCATGTAATTACAAGTTTGTTACCCATTTTCGGGCTGGGCATCCTTGTATTCTTCTTTCAGTACAAAAGGAGCATCAGGTTATGGTGCTTTTCAGGCCTTTCCGCTTTATTTCTCATTCAGATTTATATCAGCGGGCACGATACCTTCTGGGCTTGTATATTCAGTATAACCATTTTGTTTTTATGGAGGATACATCATTGGCTGATAAGCTTTTTTGCTGAAATATCCTTTTCATTATATCTTACCCATACCACTATTGGCGGTAAGGTTATCAATTTAGGGCTGCGTTTTGTAAGCACTGCAGGTGAGCGCTATCTGCTTTTTTTAACGGCTTTTATTGTTACTGCAGGCTTTGCCTGGTTATTTTATTGCCTGATTGAAAGGCCCTGTATGAAATATGTAAAGCGCATCAGCTATCAGTTATACCACCTTAACTGATTATTGCTGCCGGTTAAGCAGCCAACCTGGCATACAACAAAACCAAACAGGCAATATGCCTGTTGCTGTTACTTACCATATATTGAATTATTAAACCCGATATACCATTAAACCATGAGTTTTAAAGAAGAGCTGAGCAGCTTATTTGTTGATGAAAGCCAGATACCGGAGCAATACCGGATAGAGGAAATCCATCAGCGTGAGTATTTAAGCAACGGTGAAATGATTCCGTGGAATGGCGAGGTAAGTGAAGTTTACTCGCCGGTTTGCCTGCCCTCGCCCGACGGGCTGAAGCGCAAGCTGATTGGCAGTTACCCGCTGGGCACTGAAAAGGAAGCCATGGAGGCGCTTGATGCAGCGGTGACTGCCTATGGCAACGGCCGGGGCGAATGGCCCACCATGACTGTGGATGACCGTATAAAGTGTATGCAAAAGTTTGTGTACAAAATGAATGAGCAGCGCGATTTAATTGTGAAGCTGATTATGTGGGAGATCGGTAAATCGTATGATGATTCTGTTAAGGAATTTGACCGTACGGTAGTATATATCAACGCCACCATTGATGCTTTGAAGGATATTGACCGCGAATCATCACGGTTTGAAATTGAGGAAGGTGTAATTGCGCAGATACGCCGCTCACCGCTGGGTGTGGTGCTGTGCATGGGGCCGTTCAACTATCCGCTGAATGAAACCTTCACTACCCTGATACCTGCCCTGATTATGGGCAACACCATTCTTTTTAAACCGCCAAAGCATGGCAGCTTGCTGCATTATCCTTTATTGCGGGCGTTTCAGGAAGCGTTTCCTAGGGGAGTAGTGAATACGGTATATGGCCGCGGCGCTACGGTAACACCGGGCCTGATGGCCACCGGCAACATCAATGTGCTGGCTTTCATCGGGTCGAGCAAGGTGGCGCGCGATTTGAAGCAGCGGCACCCCAGAATTAACCGCCTGCGGGCTGTGTTAAGCCTGGATGCCAAAAATGCTGCGGTAGTAACCAAGAATGCCGACATTGCGCTGGCGGTAAACGAGTGTATTCTGGGTGCGCTATCCTACAACGGGCAGCGCTGTACCGCCATTAAGGTGATTTTTGTGCAAAAAGAAATTGCCGATGATTTTGTAAAGCAGCTGAGCGATGCCGTTAGCGCCCTGAAACCCGGCCTTCCCTGGACGGATAAGGTAAAGATTACACCATTGCCGGAGCCCGGCAAGCCCGAATATTTAAAGGAGTGCATTGATGATGCCATTGCCAACGGCGCTAAAATTATGAATGAGCATGGCGGCGATACGGTTGAGTCATTTGTGTTTCCGGCGGTGATGTACCCTGTTAATAAGAATATGAAACTGTATCTGGAAGAGCAGTTTGGCCCGGTTATCCCGGTTATTCCCTTTGATTCTATAGAGGAGCCGATTGAATACCAGGTAAATTCGCCGCATGGTATGCAGGTAAGCATTTTCAGCAATGACCCCAAGGAAATCGGCGAACTGATAGACCCTTATGTGAACCTGGTAAGCCGGGTGAATATTAACGCCCAGTGCCAGCGCGGCCCGGATGGTTTTCCGTTCACCGGCCGCAAGGACAGCGCTGAGGGGACGCTCTCCGTGCACGATGCACTGCGCTCGTTCTCTATCCGTTCGCTGGTAGCTACGAAGGCCAACGATACCAATAAAAAACTGCTGAACGGAATTGTGAACGACCATGATTCGAGCTTTTTAAGCACGAACTTTATTTTTTAAACGTAAGGCTTCGCTCATCAACAAAAGGCGGTTACCATGCAGTAACTGCCTTTTGTATTTATAAAAGTCGGTACGTTGCTGCCGGCTATTCCTCTCCCAAAAATTTCTGCTCTATCTGCTTGTTGGCCTTAGCGCCCAGTTTTTTAATCCGGTCTGCCGTGCCGGTGAGGTTGCCCCGACCTTCGGACAGCTTGTTCAGGGCGCGGTCAAAGGCATCCTGGCTGGTTCTGAGGTTTTTGCCGATGCTGTCCATATCAGTAAGGAAGCCTACAAATTTATCATACATATCGCCGCTCAGGCGGGCTATCTCCATTACATTGCGGTTCTGGCGCTCCTGCTTCCACATACTGGCAATGGTACGCAGCGTAGCCAGCAGGGTGGACGGGCTTACAATAACCACCCGCTTGTCCCAGGCATCCGTAAATAAATCGGCATCCAGCTGCACCGCAAAGCTGAAGGAAGATTCAATAGGCACAAACAGCAGCACAAAATCGGGCGAGTTTACCTGCTGTAAATCATAATAATTTTTAGAGGACAGGTTAAGCACGTGCCCGCGCAATGATTCCACATGTGCCTTGGCATGCAGCTTGCGCTCATCCTCCGTATCGCAGTTAACCAGCCGGTCATACGCAATCAGCGATACCTTGGAATCAATCACCAGGTGCTTATCATCAGGCAAATCAATAATGGCATCCGGAAAGTAGCGGTTGCCCTCAAACGACTGGTGGTTAGCCTGCAGCCGGTATTCGCGATTCTTTACCAGCCCGGAGCGTTCCAGCACCTTCTCTAAAATAAATTCGCCCCAGTTACCCTGCTTCTTATTATCTCCCTTAAGGGCTTTGGTTAAGTTGGTAGCCTCCTGGCTGATTTGCTTATTTAAATCCATCAGCTGCGTAATAGCGCCTTTCAGGGTGTTTCGCTCGGCCGCCTCCATGCTGTAAACTTTGTCAATCTTATCCTCAAAAGCCTTTAAATTCTCTTTCAAGGGGTTCAGTATCTGGTCGAGATGCGTTTTATTGACATCCGTAAACTCGCGCGATTTCTCCTTGAGCAGCTTTTCGGCCACATTTTCAAATTCGCGCTGAAAGTGCTGCCGTGTTTGCTCCAGTTCCAGCTTTTGTTCTGCCAGCTTCTCCTTTTGCGCCTCATGGAAGGATTGTGTACGCTGCAGGTTCCGGTTGGCTTCGGCCAGTTCCAGCCGCTCCTCTGTTAATTCGCTGCTTAACCGTTCAATATCCTGCTGCAGCAGCTGCATAATGTTGTCTTTTTCAGCTATCAATCCGCGGTTTCTTTCTTCCGCAATGGCAAGATTGATTTTCATCTGCTCGTATGAGGATCTCAGGCTCTGAAAATCCTGCTCTGTAATGCCGCTAGCAGCCACCTGTGGCTTTTTAAGGAATACAACAACAGCTATAGCCAATATAATTACAGCAACAACCAATACAACGAAACCCATTTGATAAAAATATTAGTAAAGGTAGAAACTAAAAAGATGTATTGCTAAAATTATATCAGCTTACCTGTTATCAGGTAAAAAACAAGGAGATAAATTTAATCTTCCGCAGCCACAAAAATCAAGGTAGTTAATGCCTGCTCGGCAAATATATCATTACTGATAGCCAGCAGTTCATCGGCCGTTACCGCGTTGATTTTATTAAACACATCCTCCAGCGAGTCCACGTGATTAAAATCCAGCAGGCTTTTAGCCATGCTCAAAATCAGGCCCATGCGGCTTTCTTCGGCCAGGGCAATCTGCCCGGTAAACTTTTGCTTGGCCTGGTGCAGCTGTAAAGCGCCCAGCCTGTTCTCGCGCAGCTTTTTCAGCTCTTTATAAACCAGCTTAGCGGCCTTATCAGCCTTTTCGGTATCAGTACCAAAATAGATGGTAAACATACCGGTATCAGTAAGCGGGGTGTAACCCGACTCAATGGTATAGGCAATGCCGTGCTTTTCCCTGATTTCGAGATTGAGCCGGCTGCTCATGCCCATACCGCCCAGCAGATTGTTCAGCAGCAGCAAGCCGTTTTTGCGGGGATGTGAAGTTGAATAGGCCCGGCTGCCCATTATATAATGCGTTTGCGCGATGGGCTTTGTTAAGCTGATAAACTCGGGGGCTGCCGCAGCAGGCCTGAGCCTGTGTTTAACTGCCGTGTTTTCCCTGGCGCTGCCAAAATATTTCTCGGTCAGCTTCATCAGCTTTTTGAAGTCGTAGTTGCCGGATACAGCAAAAACCATTTCATGGGTGTTGTAATTGCCGGCCATAAACTGGTCAATATCCGCCCGGTTTAACTGACTGACGGACGATGCCGTGCCCAGAATGTTATTGCCCAGCGGATGATTTTTAAACAGCAGCCCCTCAAAGTCGTCCTGTATAGCCTCCTCCGGCTGGTCCTGGTAAGAGGCGATCTCATCCAGGATTACGCTGCGTTCCTTATCCAGCTCCGCTTCGGGAAAGGTGGAATGAAAGATAATATCCTCAAACAGATCAGCTGTACGCTCCAGGTACTGGTTAAGCAGCGAAGCATGAATGCAGGTGTATTCCTTGGTAGTGTAGGCATTCAAATCAGCGCCTATCAGCTCCAGCCGGTTCAGTATCTGGCTGGTATTGCGGCGGGTGGTTTCCTTAAACAACAAGTGCTCAATGAAGTGGGCCAGCCCGTCCTTTTGCGGCAGCTCGTCGCGGGCGCCAGCGTTCACCATAAAACAGCAGTGGGTAATGGGCGATGCTGAATACTTAAATAAGAGCCGGATACCGTTGGGCAGGGCAAAAACCTGATAATCTGTCATTAATTGTGCAAAGATAATGTTATTTGCAGGGCTGCGGATATCAGCCGCTATTTACTACTTTTACATGATGAAGATAGCTGATCTTGAATTTGAACCCTTTATTGATGCAGATGCGCTGCAAAAACGTATCAAGGCATTAGGCCTGCAGGTAAGCACCGATTATGCTGGCCGTACGCCCATTTTTATCAGCATCCTGAACGGCAGCTTTATGTTTATGGCTGATTTAATGAAGCAGATCAGCATTCCCTGCGAAATAACGTTCACCAAACTGGCCTCCTATCACGGCGGCCTGTCAAGCAGCCGCAGCATACGCGAGGATGTGGAGATGAATACCAACATCACCAACCGCGATGTGATTGTGATAGAAGATATAGTGGATACCGGCAATACGCTCAGTTACCTCACTGAAAAAATTAAAACCCACAACCCGGCCTCCATTAAGGTGTGTACCTTGCTGCTGAAACCCGCCTCCATGGAAGTGCCCGTAGAAGAGCTGGCCTACGTAGGCTTTGAAATAGAAAACGATTTTGTGGTAGGCTACGGGCTGGATTACAGGGAATTGGGGCGGAATTTAAATGAGATTTACAGGCTGGTGAGTAGTTAGGATAACGCTAACCGACTATATAGCATTTTATGATAATTGCGAAGGTGATTTATTGCTAACTGAATGTGATTTGCTGGAAAGGGGTTTTCTTTACGGACAGACCAGTTACTAACTTCAGCTTTTATAATGTTTAGTTCAAATGATTTAGTCTCCTGTATAGAATAGTCAACTGTGGCCAGTAACTCTAAACCATAAGGCGATTCAAAGCCCTGAATAAATCTGGAAGCTTCATCTAACCGTTTTTTCTCTTCAGCAGACGCATGCTGATCGATAAAATTTTTTACTTCTTCTTTTTTTGAAGTAATAAGTTCCAACCCTTCAAATGGTTTTATATCCATTTGCTCATACCCTTTCAAGTAATATCCGTTTAATGTGTATAATACAAAGCGCACTTCGTTAGAGTAAGGTTCGTATGGTCCCTTTTTAAAATTTAGTTTTAGTTGCGTTTCACCAAAGCGCTGTAAAAAATAGCCTAATTTAACTGCTGCAAATTCACTGGCGAATTCACCTAAAGCTCTGTATTGATATAATAAAGTAAGCAGCATTGCACGGGCAGGAGTTAATTTTGATGCTGAAACAATATCTTCTCTTTTTAATGCTTCCTTAACAAAGGCTGTTGGTTCATATACAATTATTTTAACATCTAATTCCTTTAATTCATTGGCAATCAGCGGCTTTACTGTATCCCATTTTAAACCGCCGTTACCGCAGCCTAAAGGAGGAAGCGCAATTGATTTCATATTGTAACTGATAATCTGCTTACGCAGATCAATCAATCCTTCTTTTATCCAATTTAACTTTGAGGGAGAGCGCCAATGCTGTTTGGTCGGGAAATTTATAATATACTTGGTGCCTGTCATTCCATAAACAGGCACTACCTGCACTTTGCCGGTATTTAATTCATTCCTGGCCACAGCATCTTTGTAGGCTTTGTAGTTTTCAGGAAACTGATGCCGGAATTGCAGCGCGATGCCTTTACCCATTACACCTACTGTATTTACCGTATTAACCAAAGCCTCAGTATTGGCTTCAAGCAGGTTTCCTTCCTTATAGATTATCATAGTACAGTTTATCAGGTGATAACCGGATATTTATATGTGTATTATGCTGGTAAAGCAAATCAGTTACCCGCTGTTTTGCCGGCTCATCAAAAACCCCTATATATTCAATGCATGATACCGGCACTTGTGATTTAACCAAAAATTCCGCCTGCTTTTTCTGTTTTCTTTCCAAGTCTGTTTCATCACTCCTCCAATATTGACTATAGATGGTTTCCCAATCTAATTTATTGAAATCACTGGCGGAGGTGTAATAATTTGCTGTTGATACGCGCGCATTAACATCACTATAAAAATATGGCAGCTGATGTTCGGTAATTTTATTATAAGATGAAATTAAGTAAATAATATCTGACTGTTTATGCTTTTTTATTTCTTCGTAACCTGTTGCTATCTGATAAAGCATCGGAGACCTCGGACCTAAATAAAAAGGAATATAATCAGCAAGTTTGCCCCCAGGAGGATTACAGGCATCTGAGTTCTTACGGTAATCTATTAATGATAGGTCTCCAATATTCACATAATCAGGATCAAACATTGGCGATTGCCGTGTTAGTAAACCATGTTTCAGAATATAGCTTAAATTATCAATATGTACTATTCTATAAAGCCATATAGTTTTAGGGACATGCATTGACTAAGATTAACGCAAATTATAAAAAATTTTACACTGCAACCCCGGTCATTTCTCCTAACAACTCTACCGCCTGTTCAATGGTTTGCACGCCTTCCAGGCTGATGCGTAAAGTGTTTTTCACCTCCTTGAGGTTGGCCCGGCGGGGGTACGATTGTACGAAGCGCAGCACCTCCTTAAAGGCATCGGTTTCAAAATAGGCGGATTGCTGGTTGCTCAGGAAGTAGCCGCGCAGCACCTGTTTTTTGAGTGATATTTTTTCAAAACCGATGGCCTTGCCCAGCCATTGCAGGCGGATGGTATTCAGCAAATCATTCACCTGCGGCGGGATGGGGCCAAAGCGGTCGGCCAGCTGCTGCTCAAAAGCTTTCAGTTCAGTCTCATTATCCAGCTTGGTGAGTTCAGTGTAAAGGTTGTAGCGCTCGGCAATACTGGTTACGTATTCATCGGGTATCAGTATCTCCAGGTCAGTATCAATCTGTGTAAAGGAGATAAAAGGCCGTGGCTTTTCGTCCTGAAAAACGCCCTGAAATTCTTCTTCCTTCAGTTCCTGTATAGCCTCGTCCAATATTTTATGATACATTTCAAAACCGATCTCTGCTATAAAGCCGCTTTGCTCGGCACCCAGCAGGTTACCGCTGCCGCGGATGTCCAGATCGCGCATGGCCACATTAAAGCCGCTGCCCAGGTCGCTGAACTCCTCTATGGCGCTCAGGCGCTTGCGGGCCTCTGAAGTAAGGGTCGATAGCGGCGGACTAAGCAGATAGCAAAACGCCTTTTTGTTGCTGCGCCCCACGCGGCCCCGCATCTGGTGCAGATCGCTCAGGCCAAACATGTGCGCATGGTTGATGATGATGGTGTTGGCATTAGGAATATCCAAACCGGCTTCAATAATAGTGGTGGCTACCAGCACATCATACTCGTGGTTTACAAACTTGAGCATGACATCCTCCAGTTCGTCGCCCTCCAGCTGCCCGTGGGCAATGCCGATGCGGGCTTTGGGTACCAGCTTGTGGATCATGCCCCCTAACTGCATCAGGTCGTTCACCCGGTTATGAATAAAGAACACCTGCCCGCCCCGGTCAATTTCAAACTCGACCGCTTCCTTGATCAGCTTGTCATTAAACACGTGCAGCTCGGTTACCACCGGCTGGCGGTTGGGCGGCGGTGTAGAGATGATTGATAAATCGCGTGCTCCCATCAGCGAAAAATGAAGCGTGCGGGGTATGGGCGTTGCTGTCAGGGTCATGGTATCCACATTGGCCCGCATCTGTTTCAGCTTTTCCTTGGTGGATACGCCAAACTTCTGCTCCTCATCAATAATCATCAGCCCCAAATCCTTAAATTTTACATCCTTGCTTACCAGGCGATGGGTACCGATGATGATATCCACCTTGCCGTCCTTTAACCTGGTTAGGGTATCCTTAATTTGTTTGGATGATTTAAAGCGGTTTACATAATCAATGTTGCAGGGAAACCCTTTCAGCCTGTCGGAAAATGTTTTGTAATGCTGCGCAGCCAAGATGGTGGTAGGTACCAGGATGGCTACCTGCTTGCTATCGGCCACGGCCTTAAAGGCAGCCCGGATGGCTACTTCTGTTTTACCGAAACCCACATCGCCGCAAATCAGGCGGTCCATCGGGTGCGGCGATTCCATGTCCTTTTTAAAATCGGCAGTTGCCTTTTCCTGGTCGGGCGTGTCTTCATAAATAAAGGAAGCCTCCAGTTCGGTTTGCAGATAGCTGTCGGGCGAGAAGGCATTGCCATGCTGCGCCTTGCGCACAGCGTAAAGTTTAATCAGGTCGCGGGCAATGTCCTTAACTTTTTTTTTTGTGGTTTTCTTCAGCCGTTCCCAGGTATCGGTACCCAGCTTATTCATTTTAGGCGTAGTACCTTCCTTGCCGCTAAACTTGGAGATACGGTTGAGCGAGTTGATGTTAACGTACAGTAAATCGTTGTCGGCATATATCAGGCGTATCATTTCCTGCGCCTTGCCGTTTACCTCTACTTTTTCCAGGCCGGCATATTTGCCAATGCCGTGGTCAATATGAGTTACATAATCGCCTGGCTTTAGTTCACGCAGTTCCTTTAAGGTAATGGCCTGCGTACGCTGGTAGCCCTTGCGCAGTTTGTATTTGTAATAGCGGTCAAATATCTGGTGATCAGTATAGCAGGCCAGTTTTTGCTGCCTGTCCACAAAACCCTCGCGGATAGAAATATTAACAGGCGTAAACTTTACCGTTTTGTCTAAGTCATCAAAAATGGCATACAGCCGCTCACTCTGCTTAACCGAATCGGTAAAGATGCAGTTTTCAATATGTTCGGCCTCGTTATTTTTAATGTTGTGGATGAGCAGTGTAAAATCCTTGTTAAAAGAGGGCTGCGGGCGAACATCAAAGCTGATGCTGTGGCTGGCCTGATAAAAAAACTGCTTGCCAAACTCTACCACGGCAAAGTCCTGCAATTGGTCGGCTACCAGCTTTTCGTCGGTAAAGGCAAACTTCGGGTCAATCCAGTCGGGATTCTGATTTTTCTCATCGGCCGATAAGGCTTTCCATAATTGGGTAGCCTTCTTATATCCATCCTGAATAATATCCAGCGTAAACTGTACATCGCGTATCCAAACCTGGGTGCTGCCCTCAATATATTCCAGTATAGAAATGTTGTTGTCTGTCAGGAATTTCGACTGCACGTTGGGTACAATGGTAATGCTTTTAACCTGCTCTGCAGAAAGCTGGCTCTCAATTTCAAATGTGCGGATGGATTCTATAAAATCGCCGAAAAACTCAATCCGATAAGGCAGATCGTGCGAAAAGGAAAAAATGTCAACAATGCCGCCGCGTACCGAAAACTGGCCCGGCGCATATACAAAATCAACCCGCTCAAAATCATACTCAATCAAAAACTCATTAATGAATTCAATGCTCAGGTTGTTGCTTAAGGCAATTTCCAGCGTATTCTTTTCGAGCGATGATCGGTCTATCACCTTTTCAGCCACAGCTTCAGGGTAAGTTACAATGAGCTGGCCGTATTCAGTAGCATGGTTTAATTCATTCAAAACCTCGGCGCGTGCTAAAACATTGCTGCTATCGGGCTGGGTAAACTCAAATGCCTTACGGTACGACGATGGGAAAAGCATCACCTCCTTACCCGTCAGGTTTTCTAAATCAGCCTGAAAATAGCTGGCCTCCTCACGGTCGGGCAGGATAAAAAGCTGGTGTTTGTGCTGCAGAAAATACAAGGCAACGGCAACCATGGCATCGCTCGATCCCACCAGCCCGCGCAGCTGTATGCGCGGATTCTTAACTGTATTCAGCGCCTGAGCCAGTTCCGCAATGCGGCTGTCGGCCTTATAGCGCTCTAAAATATCACGTATATTCAAAACTTAACAAAGATAAACAAAATCAAAAGCCTTACAGAATAGGTAACCCGGTGCAATTAAAAATGTGTTATCAGGCAAACAATATAAAACCAATATCACTTTACTACATACTAACGGCTCCACAGCTGGCAGTGTTAACTTAACAACATCACTTTATTTATGAAAAATGCGTTATATTCTGGTTTGGTTATAGGTGTTTTAAGCGGGCTCTGGTTGTTTTTAATGCATCTTACCGGCTATACTACTACTGCTGATAAAACTGCTCCCATTGAATATTTTTCCATCCTGATTCCGGTATTAGGCCTGTATTTCGGATTGAGAAGCTACAAGAATAATGAGCTTGGCGGCAATATGGGGTTTTTAGAAGGCTTGGTGCAATGCCTCAAAATATTGTTTGTAGGCGGCGCTATTGCTGTGTTTTTAGGCATTGTTTATATTAACTATATAGCTAAGGGGAGTAATTTCCTTGATTTTTCGGGTCGCTTATTCGGCGCATTCCTGTTAGGCATACTCAGTTCCTTCCTGATGACGCTGGTACTGATGACTAAGGGTGAAAAGGTAGACTAGTAAAATTTAATAATAAGGGAGCCGTATATCTTGAATACAGATATACGGCTCCCTTATTTTAACTGGCCCGGCCCGGATGGAAATATTAACCTGTTAAAGTTTCAATACAGTGTACTAACTGCAGGCAGTAATTAGTTAAATTTAGCGCCAAGTTATAATTACTGTTAATGAAATCTGTAAATTTTGTATTTGCCTTACTAATAGCTGTTTTTGCTGTTCACCATGCTGCCCTTGCACAGCAGGATACCATCGGCATCCGTACCATCTTAGCTAAGCAGGCCAAGTTCATTAATAACTATCCTGTGGAGAAGGTTTACCTGCATTTAGATAAGCCCTATTATGCCGCCGGAGATACGCTGTGGTTTAAAGCTTATGTTACCATTGATCTGCATCAGCCCTCCATCCTCAGTAAAATTGTTTATGTTGATTTGCTCAGCAGTACGGATTCCTTGGTACAGTCGCTCCGGTTGCCTGTAATCAACGGCTTCGCACAGGGCAATATCACCTTGAATCCTTTATACATCAGGCAGGGTAACTACCATATCCGGGCTTATACGCAGTGGATGCGGAATTTTGATCCGGCTTATTTCTTTAATAAAACCATTCCTATTGGCAATACGGATAAATTGCTGAGCGCCCGTGCTGCCTTTACGGCTTCGGGCAAGGGCAACGCCGTGAACGCCCGGGTAGTTTACAAGGATGCTGATGGCAATCCCTACGCCGGCAAAAAAGTAAGCTGGCGCGTGGAAACCCTGGAGAAGGATTTAGGCAAGGGCCGGGGCGTAACCGACCAGAACGGCGCGCTGCAAATCAGCATTCCTCCCGGCAAAGCCGATGATGCAGGCGCCGCCACACTGATTACTTCTATTGATGCGGATGGCAAAAAGCCGGTCAGTAACTCATTTCAGGTAAGGCCCGCAGGCCGCGATAACGATGTGCAGTTTTTTCCGGAGGGCGGCAGGCTGATAGCCGGGAATACTGTAAAGGTTGCCTTTAAGGCATTGCGCCCTGATGGCCTGGGTACTGATGTTAAAGGCACTGTAACCGACAATGAAGGTAAAACCTGTGCTATGTTTACCTCACAGCATTTGGGTATGGGCGTGTTTGCCATGGTGCCGGAAAACGGAAAGACCTATAAAGCTGCGGTTACTTTTGCCAACGGTACACAGCAAACTTACCCGCTGCCGGCAGTACAGCAAAGCGGCATCGGCATTACCATAGCTGACAATGATGCCGGCAATGTAAACATTAAGGTTTCAGCCAATCAAACATTTTTTGACCAGAATAAAGGCAAGGTCTTTTACCTTATCGGTAAAATTGGCGAGGCTATAGGCTATGCAGCACAAACCGCGTTGCAAACCAAGGATTATACCATAGCCATACCCAAAGCAAAACTGGCTACCGGCATTTTACAGGTAACGCTGTTTGCCGATAACGGGCAGCCATTATCAGAGCGGCTTGTTTTTGTACAGAATAATGATTTGCTTAACCTGAGCGCACGAACCGACCGGACAACCTACGGCAAACGGCAAAGGGTAAAATTCAGTATTGTATCAAAGAACCAGGCACAGCCTGCGGAGGCCAACCTGTCGGTAGCAGTAATTGATGAGAATAAGGTGCCTGCAGACGAAACTGCCGAAGCCACGATATTAAGCAGCATGCTGCTCACCTCCGACTTAAAGGGCTACATTGAAAAGCCGGGCTACTATTTCAATCGTACTGATGATAAAACTGCTTCGGATCTGGACGTGCTGATGCTGACGCAGGGTTACCGCCGCTTTACCTACACCGATTTGCTGGCCGGCCGGCTGCCGCAGGTTCGCTTCCCGGCAGAGGAAGGAATTACCGTTGCAGGTACGCTGCGTACCACCAATGGGCTGCCGTTTGCCAAGGGAAACGTTCGCCTCACTATGCCCGACCGTAATTTCTCCCTTAATGCCGTTACAGATATTGAAGGCCGGTTCACCTTTAGTAAAGTACCCGTTATCGACTCCTCAAAGGTGGTTATCAGCGCCCGCAATAACTATCATTCCAATACCCTGATGATTATGGTAGATAACGCAACAATTCCGGGCATCATTCCCGGTGCATCATCGCCGGACAACGTGGCTGATATTGACAGCACGTTCAGAATCTATCTTAAAAACAGTAAATCGCAATATTATAACTCACGGCTGCTAAAGGAAGTAGTTATCACGGCGAAGCCGGTTGTAAAGCTGCCCAGCCATACGGATTACCCGGCGCTGGCCGGCCTTAACCCTATAGCCGATTATCTGATAACCGGCGACAGGCTGACCGCATGCCCGCAGGTGTTAAGCTGCCTGGAGGGAATGGCTTTTGGCTTAACCTACCGGGATAATAACTTTTATGTAACCCGCGACTATAATCAGGGTAACAGAACACCGGCAGCCATTTACCTGAATGGAATGCCGATAGATGTTAACAACTTAAACGGTGTAAATTCTGCTGATGTAGCATCGGTGGAAGTTTTCACTAAAGATGATTTAGGCTTGGTCAGCCGTATTAATAATACCAACGGTGTGCTGGTCATCAACACCAAATCGAAAGAAATTAAAGGCGGTAAGAAAATAAGTTTAGCGGAGCTGCAGGATATGCTGCCGCGTAATGATGAGGTAACTATTTCGCCGCAGGGTTATACCATTGCCCGGCAGTTTTACTCGCCTAAATATGACCCAACCAAGGCAAGCACCATTGGAGTGGATTACCGCACCACCATTTACTGGAACCCGCAGGTGCGCACCGATAAAACAGGTGCAGCCGCCATTGAATTTTTTAACGCAGACGGTACCGGGAGTTACAGGGCTGTGATAGAAGGCATGGATGCGGAAGGGCACATAGGCCGGGCCGTGTACAGGTATAAGGTAGAATGATGAATTTATATGAAGCTTAACGAAATTACCACTTACCTGGAAAGTATTGCCCCGCTGGCTTACCAGGAAGATTATGATAATGCCGGGCTCATTGTAGGTTCGCCCGGCCAGGAAATCAGCCAGGCGCTAATCTCATTGGATTGTACCGAGGCGGTGGTGGATGAAGCCATACATACCGGCTGCCAGCTGATTATTTCGCATCACCCCATTGTTTTTAAGGGGCTTAAAAAATTTAACGGAAAGAGTTATGTAGAGCGCGTGGTGCAAAAAGCCATACAGCACCAGATAGCGCTGTACGCTATTCATACCAACTTAGACAATGTGGCCGCAGGGGTAAATGCGCGTATCTGTGAAACATTAGGGTTAATGAATTATCGCATTTTACAGCCTAAGGGTAACCTGCTTAAAAAGCTGGTTACCTATGTGCCGCTGGCCCAGGCCGAAGCGGTGAAGGATGCCTTATTTAAGGCAGGTGCAGGCCATATCGGCAACTACAGTGAGTGCAGCTTCGGGGTTGAGGGGCAGGGTAGCTTTAAGGGCGGCGAGCATACCAGCCCATACGCAGGCCGGCCCGGGCAGCGGCACTACGAGCCGGAGATAAGGGTTGAAACGGTTTACCCGGTTAACCTGGAAAGTAAAGTACTGATGGCGCTTTTCCTGGCGCACCCTTATGAGGAAGTAGCTTATGATTTATACCAGCTTACTAACCAGCATCAGCAAGCAGGCGCAGGTATGATTGGCGAGCTTGAACTGCCGACTGATGAGGCTTCTTACTTGCAGCACATTAAGAATAAAATGAAGGCAACCGTAATCAGGCATACGGCACTGCTGGGCAGGCCGGTAAAAAAGGTAGCAGTGTGCGGCGGGGCAGGCGGCTTTTTATTAAAACAGGCTATTGTGGCCGGTGCAGATATGTTTATTACCGCCGATTACAAGTATCATGAGTTTTTTGATGCTGAAGATAAAATTGTAATTGCCGACATCGGACATTTTGAGAGTGAACAGTTTACGCAGCAACTATTGCACAATTTAATTCAAAATAAATTTGCTAACTTTGCCCTCCGTTTAACAGAAATTAATACAAACCCCATAAAATATTTTATTTAATGGAACAAACTATAGAGCAAAAGCTGAAGGCCTTATACGAGCTGCAAACTATCCATACCAAAATTGATAAAATACGCCAGGTACGCGGTGAGTTGCCTATGGAAGTTGCCGACCTGGAAGATGAGGTAGCCGGACTGGAAACCCGCATCCAGAAGATAAAAAATGAGCTGGATGATCTGGAAGATGATATTGTGACCCGCAAGAACCTGATCAAAGAAGCGCAGGCCAATATTAAAAGATATGAAGGCCAGCTGAATGAAGTAAAGAACAACCGTGAATATGATGCTATCTCTAAAGAAATTGAAATTCAGGGGCTGGATATTCAGGTAAGTGAAAAAAAGATACGGGAGTTTGGGTTTGATATTACTTCAAAAACTCAGGTTTATGAAAAAGCACTGGCCGATCTGGATGAGCGCAAAAGTGCATTGGATGCCAAAAAAGAGGAATTAGGCACTATTACCGCCGAAACACAAAAGGAAGAAGAAGATTTAAATAATCAGGCTGAAAAAGCCACCGGCGAAATAGAGGAACGCTTATTAATTGCCTACAAACGCCTGCGCCAGAATGCAAAAAACGGCCTGGCTGTGGTTACTATTCAGCGCGATTCATGCTCAGGCTGTTTTAACCAGATTCCGCCGCAACGCCAGGCAGACATCCGCCAGCGCAAAAAAATTATCGTTTGCGAACATTGCGGCCGTATTTTGGTTGATGAGCAGATGGCGCTCGAACCAGAGCAGGTTTAAATCTTAAACTGAACTCGGTTTATAAACATATAAGGCGCCTTATGTTAAGGCGCCTTTTTTACGATGCTCAGAAAATTATTTTTACTGCTGTTTGTTTTTTTATTCTCGAACAGGGTTTTTGCCGCATTTGATTATAATGCTAACTGCATACAGGCTTACAGGGCCATCATCAGCCTCAAATTAAAAACAGCCCGTGTTCTCCTTGATCAGGAAAAAGCTGTTCACCCTAAAAATGGCATTACCATTCTGCTCGATAATTATTACGATTACTTTTATCTGCTGACTACAGAAAGCAAGGCAGATTTTGACCGCCTGAAAACCCGCAAGGCTGAGCGGCTTGATTTACTGGCGGATGAAGATACAAAGTCGCCCTACTATAATTTTGCCCTGGCCGAGGTGAATCTGCAGTGGGCACTGCTGCACAGCCGCTTTGCCGAATATACCGCTGCGGGTTTATGTATTAACAGAGCTTACCGGCAACTGCAAAACAACCAGAAAGCCTTTCCGGCCTTTTTACCCGATGATATTCCGTTAGGGGTAGTCAATGTGTTGTTGGGAGTACTGCCCGATGGCGCCCTGAAAAGCGCCCTCAGTTTTTTTGGCATCAGAGGTAACACGGGTACGGGGGTGAATATGCTGCAAAATCTTACCGTAAAATTGCCGCAATCCGGGTATGCGATGTATTATAGCGAACTGATATTTTACCTTACCTATATACAAGCCGATGTGGTAAACGATAGCAGCGCCTATGCCAAAATGCTGCAATACACAGCCGGTACAGATACTAGTCTGCTTAAAAGCTATGTTCAGGGTTATACAGCTTTGCGTACCGGCCATAGCGCAGATGCCATTGAATTTTTACAGAACCGCCCGGCAGGCGGCGAGTATCAGCCCTATCCTTACCTGGATTACCTGCAGGGCATTGCCCGTATGAACGTAATGGATGTTGCGGCTGTAAATTATTTCAATAAATTTTTACGGACTAATACGGGTAGTAACTATATTAAGGATGCTTACCTGCACCTGGCCTGGCAGTGCCTGCTGCAGGGTGATACAAAGCGTTACCAGGCCTTTGTGCAACTGGTTAAAACCAAAGGCAGTGCCTATATTGAAAAAGACAAGCAGGCCTTAACTGAAGCCAACGAAGGCATGCCCGACCATACCCTGCTGCAGGCGCGCCTGTATTATGATGGCGGATTATACACCAGGGCGCTGGCTGTATTAAAGGATAAAAGCGCCGGCAGTTTCACCGGCGTTCATAACAAAACTGAATATTACTATCGCCTGGGCCGTATTTATGAAGCTCAGCAAAGGGATGAGGAGGCGATGGCTAATTACCAGCAAGTCATTAATACTGGCCAGCACACCCCTTACTATTTTGCGGCCGCTGCCGCTGTAAAAATGGGCAGTATTTATGAGCGGCATAAAAATAATGATAAAGCCATTGATTGCTACAAGCTGGTTTCCTCCTTTAAAAACAGCGGGGCCGGCAGCAGCTACGAGCAAAAGGCAAAACAGGCACTTAAAAGGCTGAAGGCTTAAAACAAGGTAGTTTGTCTGCCCTTTTTAGGCGTAAAAATTGATAGATTATAGCCCGGCATTTCGCGCCCCTCTAAATATTTGGTGCAGGCAATGCGGTATAGCTGGTGAATGGACTCGGCCACCTGGCCTTCACCGCTCATGCGGCGGCCAAATTCACTATCATTCAGGTTGCCATCATGGCATTCCTTAATCTGGTTCAGTACCTTCTCCGCCTTGTCGGGAAAGGTTTTGTGTATCCAGTCGGTAAATATTTCGCCGATGCTGCCGTTCAGGCGTACAACGGTAAACCCGGCAGCAACAGCGCCCCGGCTGGCTGCCGCCTTAATAATACCCGGCACCTCATTGCTGTTTAGCCCCGGAATGATAGGGGCTGTCATTACCCGCACAGGAATATTCCTTTCCGTCAGTTTTTGAATTACGGTCAGCCTGCCGCTTGAGGTAACAGTACGCGGTTCCAGTTTTTGCCGCAGCTGCTCATCCAACGTGGTAATGGAAATGTTTACATGCAGCAAATTATGTTTGGCCAGCTCCTCTAATAAATCCACGTCCCGCAAAATCAGGTTATTTTTGGTGATGATGCTTACCGGGTGTTTATATTGCAGAAACAATTTGAGCATGGTACGGGTAAGCTCCAATTCGCGCTCCACCGGCTGGTAGCAATCCGTATTGCCTGATAGTACGATGGGCGTGGGCTGGTACTTGCGCTTGTTAAAATATTCTTCCAGCAATTGCGGGGCGTTGCGCTTAACAATTATTTTTCGTTCAAAATCAAGCCCGGCGCTGAAACCATAATACTCGTGCGAGTTGCGGGCATAGCAATACACGCAGCCATGTTCGCACCCTTGATAGGGATTAATGGAATGCATGTGGCTTAAATCAGGACTGTTGGATTTGCTGACGATGCTTTTGGCATTTTCCTCGTATAACTGGGTTTTTTTGTTTTGCAGCATCGGTTCATCCAGCCCTTCCAGATGCTGCAATACATACTGGTTTTTAATGAACTTATTGTGCGTATTAACCTGAGCACCCCGCCCCCTGAAAAACTCCTGATTCGCCTCAAATGCCATTATACAAATTTGCTAAATAAATTAGCTATCCGCAATGAAAACAGAACTAAAAATTTGAGTAAGAATGCCAACCCTTGTACCATTAACACAAATGCTTACCTGATGATGTTAACATTGCCATGCGCTGGTTTCTGCAAAAATTATTAACTCAGCTGGTAATCAGGCTGGCCAACCGGTTTTCTGCACGGCCCGATCAAGGCCGGGTGTTTGCTGCGCTTGATGACCTTTACGGGCAAATCATCAGTCATCATCAAAACAAAGGGTTGATTATTCCATTCCATCCGGAACAGGATAAATTTGTGATCTTGTCTGATCAGCATAAAGGCGCACGTAATGATGCTGATGATTTTGCCCTGGCAGAGAAAAACTATCTGGCGGCTCTGAATTATTACAACCGGCAGCAATACACCTACATTAACTTGGGCGACAGCGAGGAATTGTGGAAAAACCATCTGGCCGAAGTACGACGGCACAACCAGGCAACCTTTGAGGCCGAAAGGCAGTTTTTGCAGCGCGGCGCCTTTATCAAGATATTTGGCAACCACGATTTGTATTGGGGCAATGACCCGCTGGCCCCGCTGATGCTCAGGCAAATTTACGGTCAGGAACTGAAAATTTATGAAGGCGTGCTCTTGCAATCCTCAACAAACGGGCAGCCTGCCCTGGCTGTTTACCTTACCCACGGGCATCAGGGCGATTTACAAAGCGATGGCAACTGGTTCAGCAAGTGGTTTGTGGCCGAGGTATGGGAGCGGTTGCAGGCTTACCTGCGCATCAACCCCAATGTGCCTTCTAATAACGATGATTTAAAAACGGCGCATAACACTATGATGTATGAATGGAGTGCTGCACAAAAGCAACTGCTGCTGATTACCGGCCATACGCACCAGCCGGTATTTGCCTCTGTTACACATATTGAGAAGCTGATTATTCAGCGGGACAAGGCAAGGGAAGCCGGCGATGAAGCTACAGCCGAAAAACTACAGCAGCAAATTACGGCACTGCATTTAAAAGGCGATGCCAGCATGAATTTTAAAGGATATAAAGATACTTATTTTAACAGCGGCTGCTGCTGTTTTGATGATGGCGACATTACCGGAATAGAAATAGCTGAGGGTACCATCAGCCTGATTAAGTGGAAATATAATGCAGGCCGGGAGCCGGAACGCTTATTACTGGAGGAAAGCAAGCTGACAGACTTAAAACTTTAAATAGTTTGCTGATTCATTACCAAACATGTAAATTATAGTTTTACCTGAAAATTTGATGATGCAAACAGCTGCTATCTGCCCGCCTAAAACATTGCTGGAGGTTTACAAGAGCCTGCCGGAGGGGACGCTCTGCCAGTTAATCACCAATCAGCTAATTATGTCGCCTTCACCATCAGAACATCATTAAAAGATTTTAGACAAGGTTTACAGATTATTGGGCAATTTTGTTGAAGATAAGAATTTAGGCATTACCCGTGCAGCTCCTTATGATGTGTATTTTGATGAACATAATATATTTCAGCCAGATATAGTTTATCTGTCATTAAAGAACATCAGTCTTGTGCAGAACAATGGACTACACGGTGCCCCGGATTTAATCGTTGAAATTTTATCGCCCTCCACTGCGGTTTATGATAAATTGAACAAAAAGCTGGTGTATGAGCAGTATGGTGTATCAGAGTACCAGCTGATTGACCCTTTTACCAAAGAGGTTGAAGGATACCAGCTCATCAATCAGAAATATTTAAAGCCGGAAATTACTCAGGGATCGTTTTACAGCCCTCTCTTGCAGCAGCAGTTTGTTTTTTAACCGTCCAGCAAAAAAACAAACAATTCTTTGGGGCCATGAGCGCCTAATACCAGTGTTTTTTCAATGTCGGCAGTACGGCTGGGGCCGGTAATGGTGGTAATCATGGAGGGGAGGTTGCTGCCGTATCTGGCCTTTATCAGTTTAAAGGCATCCTTCAAATCTAAAACTAACTGTGAAGTGTAGGCCAGAACAATGTGCACACCGGGATAGATGCTCAGCCTGCGGCCAGACAGGTTGGCGTTGGATAGCATAATGCTGCCGTTACGGGCAATTAAGGTTTCGCATAGAGTAAAACCTACTTCGGCATGTTCAAAGTCCTTATCAGTGGAATAATAAGGATATTCGTACCGGGTCATTATTTCCTGCAGGGCGGGTTCCCAGCAATATATTTTATGCCATTTGCGCTCTTCAGCCAAATTAATCAGATTTTCAACAAACTGAATCTCGTCCTCGCAAAATATAAACTGGCCCGAAACGGCGGTAAACTCTTCGGCAAACATTACTTCCAGCAGTTCATCCGCCGGCGGGTAAAGCGGCTGCTCCTCTAAATTGGGGTAAGGGTTATCCCTTTTCTCCAGCAGCGCCTTCCTGATTTTTTTGAGCAGTTTTTCTTTCGATGTTGTAATGTCCCTCATGGCAGGCAAAAAATAAAGCCACTACTAAGGTAGTGGCTTTATATGAATATAAAAATGAAAATCAACCGTTATTCACCGTGCCGTTGATGTTGCTGACTTCAGGGTTGGTTACCGATTCAGGAATGGCATTGTTATCAACATCAGGGTTTAAGGCTGCCTCGCCGTTCACAAACTTATCATAAGTGGTACGTTCATCAAACGGGCGCTTTCCCAGTATCTCCTCCAGGTCCGACTGGAACAGTACTTCCCTTTCCAGCAGCTTATTGGCAATTTTTTCCAGCCCGTCGCGCTTTTCAGTCAGCAAGTCTTTGGTGCGCTGGTAAACGCCGTCTATCATCAGCCTCACTTCCTCATCAATCAGCTCAGCGGTAGTATCGGAGTAGGGCTTATTAAACTGATATTCGCCCTGCGGGTCGTAAAACGATACATTGCCCACCTTGCTGTTCATGCCATAAATTTTAATCATGGCGTAGGAGAGTTTGGTGATGCGCTCCAAATCGCTCAGGGCTCCGGTGGATATGCGGCCAAACACAATATCTTCAGCCACACGGCCTCCCATAGAGACCACCATTTCATCGTTCAGCTGCTCGGTAGTGTGCAAAAACTGTTCTTTAGGCAGATACTGCGCATAGCCCAGTGCAGCCACACCGCGCGGTACGATGGATACCTTCACCAGCGGATCAGCGTGTTCTAAAAACCAGCCTGCAATGGCGTGGCCGGCCTCATGGTAAGCCACAATGCGTTTTTCCTCGGGCGAAATAATTTTGTTCCGTTTCTCCAGGCCGCCGATTACCCGGTCAATCGCATCCTGAAAATCCTGCATGTCAATGGCCGGTTTATCACGGCGGGCCGCAATGAGGGCAGCCTCGTTACAAACATTGGCAATTTCGGCGCCGGCGAAGCCAGGCGTTTGTGCCGACAGCTTTTTGGCTTCCACATCGGCAGCCAGCTTTAATGGCTTCAGATGCACCTTAAATATCTGTTCCCGGCCAATGAGGTCCGGCTTATCAATAGATATCTGGCGGTCAAAACGTCCCGGGCGCATCAATGCGCTGTCCAGCACATCAGGGCGGTTGGTTGCTGCCAGGATGATGATACCGGAGTCGGTGCCGAAACCATCCATTTCCACCAGCAGTTGATTTAAGGTGTTTTCACGCTCATCATTACCGCCTACAATATTATTTTTACCGCGTGCACGGCCAATAGCATCAATTTCATCAATAAAGATGATGCAGGGCGCTTTGTCCTTGGCCTGCTTAAATAAATCGCGCACACGTGAGGCGCCTACGCCCACAAACATTTCCACAAAATCAGAACCCGACAGGGAAAAGAACGGTACCTGGGCTTCACCGGCAACGGCTTTGGCCAACAGCGTTTTACCGGTACCCGGCGAACCTACCAGCAAAGCCCCCTTCGGTATCTTACCGCCCAGGTTGGTGTACTTTTTCGGATTGCGCAAAAAATCCACAATCTCCATTACCTCCTGCTTGGCTTCTTCCAAACCGGCTACGTCATTAAAGGTAACGCTTACCTGCGCCTCCTTATCAAACAGGGTAGCCTTTGACTTGCCGATATTAAAGATCTGGCCGCCGGGACCGCCGCCTGCGCCGCCCGACATGCGGCGCATGATAAACAGCCACAAGGCCGCAAACAGTACCAGCATAATAATACCCTGCACCAGCCAGTTGGAAAGCAGGCTTTCGCGCTGCTGCGCATACTGGATAGGCACCTTATCAGCATCCGGTGTATCCTTTTCGGCATTGCTGATGGATTGCTTCAGGCTATCGTAGGAAGCATCAGTAAAATAATATTGCGGCCCGCCTGATGACAGGTTGATAGAGCGCTGATCCTGCAAATCGCTGAAATTTGATTTGCCTAAGCTGCCCTTTTTAATATAAACTTCAGCAATTACGCGGTCGCCATCCTTATAGGCAACCAGATGGTCAACATCTTTGGTTTTCAGCATGTCGCTTTCAAAGCGCTGAAAGCTTATTTCCTTGCCGCCATTGCCGCCTAATACATAGGGTACTACCAGCAGGGCCAGAATTACAATGGCATAAAGCCACATAAAGTTGAACCGGGGCGGGCGGGGGGTATTCTTTTTATTTGGAGGCCTCCTGATAAATTTCGGCTTATCCTTATTATCTTCACTCATCTGTTAAATCAAACTTATTTTTTAATAATCTAAAAATTTGCTGCCCTGCAGCAACGGATCAGGCGCTTTTATAATACTGAATGTCGGCATCGCCCCAAAGGTCTTCAACACCATAATACTCGCGCTTGTCTGTTTTAAACACATGTACAATTACGTCAACGTAATCCAGTAATATCCATTCGCCATGCTGCATGCCCTCCTTGCGCCAGGGGTCCTGCTTTATGGCCTTGTAAATTTCTTCTTCAACACTGCTGGCAATTGCTTTTACCTGGGTGGCGGAGTCGGCATGGCAGATAATAAAGTAATCGGCCACAGAACTGTTTACATTACGAAGGTCGAGCCTTACAATATCATTGCCTTTTTTTTCCTGAATGCCATGAATAGCCAGCTCGGAAATTACGGCAGATTCATTTAACACTTTGTTTTTTACCATCAAAAAGAATTAGTTTTGAACGATTTCGGTATGTAGAATATTATCCATTGCAAAATAACATATTTTCAGGACTATTTGTTGGGCAAAATTTAGTTGCCCTGCAGCAAGTTGACTCTACCAATACATACCTTAAAGGTATGTTGTCAAATTCCAAGCCAGTGCCCGAAGGAACGGTCATTATGGCAGAAAGCCAGTATGCAGGCCGCGGGCAGCAGCAAAACCGCTGGAACAGTGAACCGGGAAGGAACTTAACCGTCAGCCTGCTGTTAAACCCGGTTTTTTTACCGCCACTATATCAGTTTCATTTAACCCGCGTTGTAAGCATTGGCGTAGCCGGTGCACTCATCAAAGTGCTTGGCGATGAAGTAAAAATAAAATGGCCCAATGATATTTATTACGGTGATAAAAAATTGGGCGGCATATTAATTGAAAATATACTGCAGGGCAATGTAATCAAACATGCTGTTGTCGGCATAGGGCTTAACGTAAACCAGGAAGAATTTCCGGCCTGGGTGCCCAACCCGGTTTCAGTGAAGCAAATCTTACACGCAGATTATGATTTACGGCTGTTGTTATCAGACATTTGCAAAAATATTGAGGCAGGATACCTGCAGCTTAAATCTTCCGGCTTTCAGCAAATACAAGCAGCCTATACATCACTGCTGTACTGGTACGGGCAGGAAAAACCATTCAGTGCCGGAGGCGAAGTTTTTAGCGGCACTGTTACAGGTGTAAGCGATACCGGCTATCTGCAACTAAGCAGGCAGGGTGAAATAAAAGAATACAGTTTCAAAGAGATAGAATTTTTAAACAAGTAATAATCAACATGAAGAAGTTAGTATTGATCATAAGCCTGTGGTTAACATCCGCCGCAGCGTTTGCGCAAATTGCAACCCCGGTAAAATGGGCTTACGCTGCAAAAAAGGTAAGCAGCACGGAGGCCGTAGTATTTTTTAAAGCTACTATTGATGATGGCTGGCATATTTATTCGCAGCACGTAAAGGAGGGCGGCCCGGTTGCTACAGAGTTTGCATTTGCGCCATCCAAGGAATACACGCTGGTTGGCGCGCCGGCAGAGGGCACACCGCTGACCAAGTATGAAAGTGTTTTTAAGATGAATGTGAGCTATTTTGAAAAATCAGTCATCTTTCAGCAGAAAATAAAGTTAAAATCGCCTGCGGCAACTGTGGTGAAGGGAAAGTTTACTTACATGACCTGCAATAACCGCCAGTGCCTGCCGCCGGAGGATGTAAACTTCAGTATCCCGGTTGCCAGATAAATAAACCATCATTAATGAAATTTAAAATCTACCGCATTTTTAGCGGCTGCTTACTATTGGCGGCTTTCCTGCTGGCAGGTATAAGCGGGGCTGCGGCCACAGCTGCACAAAAAGATACCGTATCAACAGCCGGTATAAATTTTACGCCGATTGCTACGCCCAGCGATAGCCTGGCCGCTAAGGTAAAGGCGCAAAAGCAGGCGCCTGCAGTGCAAACAGCCATTGCCAGCTCGGTACCGGCAAGCGTTGAAAAGCCCCGCTCACTGTGGGATTTGTTTCTGGCCGGGCTGCTGGGCGGGTTTGCCGCGCTGCTGATGCCCTGCATCTATCCGCTGCTGCCGCTTACGGTAAGTTTTTTTACAAAAAAAAGCGGTTCGCGCGGGCAGGGCGTCTTCCAGTCCTTTTTGTACGGGCTTTCTATTATTGTTATTTACGTGTCCCTGGGGCTGCTCATTACAGCCTTTTTTGGCTCTGATGCATTAAATGCGCTGGCAACCAATGGCATTTTTAACCTGTTTTTCTTTTTGCTGCTTGTAACCTTTGGCATTTCCTTCTTAGGGGCATTTGAACTCACGCTGCCAAGCTCGTTAGCCAACAAGCTGGATGAAAACTCGGAAAAGGGCGGTTTGGCAGGCATATTCTTTATGGCTGCTACATTGGTAGTGGTTTCCTTTTCATGCACCGGCCCTATCATCGGTACGCTGCTGGTAGAAGCGGCCTCCAAGGGCGACCGCCTAGCGCCTGCCGCCGGTATGTTTGGCTTTTCACTGGCGCTGGCTATACCCTTCACCTTATTTGCCCTCTTTCCCTCGGCGCTGAAGAGTCTGCCCAAATCGGGTGGCTGGCTGAACAGCGTTAAGGTAGTGCTCGGTTTTCTGGAACTGGCCTTTTCACTTAAGTTTTTGTCAAATGTGGATTTAGCCTATCACTGGAACTGGTTCGACCGCGAGGTGTTCCTGTCCCTTTGGATTGCCCTGGGTATCTTAGCCGGTTTATATCTGCTCGGAAAAATTAAATTCTCGCATGACAGTGATTTGCCATACCTGTCGGTACTGCGCACTTTTTTTGCTATTATCGTTTTTGCCTTTACTGTTTACATGGTACCGGGCTTATGGGGGGCGCCGCTCAAAGCCATCAGCGGCTTTTTGCCGCCTGTTGCCACGCAGGATTTTAACCTGGCAGGCGGTTACAGCGAGGACGGCAACACAGCCCCCGCACAGGCAACTTCCATCAAATCAAAAAAATATGAAGACCTTTTTGTACGCGGCAGGCACAAGGGGCTGAATGAATGGTATGATTATGACCAGGCCTTGCGGGCAGCCAAAGAATTAAAGAAACCCGTAATGATTGATTTTACCGGCTGGAACTGCCCTAACTGCCGTAAAATGGAAGCCAATGTTTGGAGCGATGCCGGTGTGCAAAGGCGGCTGCAGAATAATTTTGTACTGCTGGAACTGTATGTAGATGAAAAAGGGGCATTGCCGGCGGCTGAACAGTATGTATCCTCGTTCAGCAATAAAAAAATTACAACCATCGGCGGTAAAAATAGTGACTATGAAGCTTCAAAATTTAGTGTAAATTCGCAGCCTTATTACGTAATTATTAATGCGCAGGGCGAGGTGCTGGTACCGCCGCAGGGCGCAAATTACTCAGTTGAAAATTATATTAAGTTTTTAGACAGCGGTTTGGCCGCCTATCAGAACAAAAATGGCTCAGATTAAAAATATAGGGGTATATACTTCCGGCGGCGACTCGCCCGGCATGAATGCTGCCATAAGGGCAGTAGTGCGAACGGCATTGTATTATAACTTGGGCGTTGTTGGCATTCGCCGCGGCTATGAAGGCATGATTAACGGCGACATGATACCGATGGACCGGCGCTCCGTTGCCAATATTATACAGCGTGGCGGTACTATTTTAAAAACCGCCCGCAGCCTGGAGTTCAGGGAGCCGGAGGGGCGCAAGAAAGCCTACGAGCAATTAAAGAAACACAGCATAGATGCGCTGGTGGCCATTGGCGGCGATGGTACCTTTACCGGCGCCAAGGTTTTCGGCCACGAATATGATATACCGGTACTGGGCCTGCCCGGCACGATTGATAATGACCTGATCGGCACCGATTTTACCATCGGCTATGATACCGCCATCAATACCGTAGTGGAGGTAGTGGATAAAATCAGGGATACGGCTGAATCGCACGACCGCCTGTTTATTGTGGAGGTAATGGGCCGCGATTCAGGGCTGATTGCGCTGCGTACCGGCATAGCCTCGGGCGCGGAAGCCATATTGATACCCGAAACTAAAACAGACATCAATGCCCTTTACCAGCGGCTGGATGAAAGCCGCCGCGACAAGGCCTCCAAGATTTTAATTGTAGCCGAAGGCGAAGAGGCAGGCGGCGCCTTTGAAATAGGGCGCCTGGTAAAAGAAAAATATCCTAATTATGATACCCGGGTATCTGTATTAGGGCACATGCAGCGCGGCGGTCATCCCTCCTGCATGGACCGCGTGCTGGCCAGCCGCGTAGGTGTAGCCGCTGTGGAAGGATTGCTGGCCGGCCATAGCAATGAAATGGTAGGCATTATCAATAATCAGATTACCTACACTTCCTTTGATAAGGCCATTAAGCACACAGTGGAGATTGATAACAACCTGCTGAAAATAGTAGAGATACTGTCACTTTAAAAAACTTTTAATTTAAGGGTATATTTTTTTATCTTTGCAGCCCCGCAGAAAGAGCTCCGGGGATAATGTTGAATACATAAAGTAAAAAAATGGCAACTAAAATCAGATTGCAAAGACATGGTAAAAAGGGAAAGCCTTTTTATTACATTGTGGTAGCCGATGCACGTGCTCCGAGAGATGGCCGCTTTATTGAGCGTTTAGGTTCATACAACCCAAATACCAATCCGGCTACTATTGATATTAATTTTGACAAAGCTCTGGAATGGGTATCAAACGGTGCACAGCCTACCGATACCTGCCGTGCAATGCTGTCATACAAAGGTATTTTATACAAAAAGCACCTGCAGGGCGGTGTAACCAAAGGCGCTTTAACTCAGGAACAGGCTGACGAAAAATACACTGCCTGGGCTGACCAGAAGGAAGGTAAAATTACCGGTAAAAAAACCAACCTGAGTTCTGCTAAGGACGAGGCCCGCAAAGCTGCCCTGGTTGCCGAAGCCAAAAAGAAGGAAGACAGAGCGGCAGCTATTGCCGCCAAAAATACCCCGCCTGCTGAGGAGGCGCCTGCTGCCGAGGCAACAGAAGAAACTGCGGAGTAATTTTTATAACAAATTCATTACTGATAGCGAAGCGCCTGCAAAGCCCTTCGCTATTATTGTTTAAGGCTGTTGTTTTAGAGAGCGCATGAAAATAGAAGATTGTTTCCGGGTAGGCACCATTACCAAGGCGAGGGGCCTGAAAGGCGAACTGCAATTATATGTTGATTATGACGGCCTGGACAAAATAAAGTTTCCCTCCCTGTTTTTAGATATTGCCGGTAAGCTGGTCCCCTTTTTTGTGGCCGCTATTAAATATCCGATGGCCAATACGGCCTATTTGCTTCTGGAGGATATTGACAGCGTTGAGAAGGCTGTACCGCTGGCTAAGAAGGACGTTTACCTGATTAATAAGCTGAAACCCAAAAAGAAGAAGGAAGAGTTTACCCTGAAGGATTTGAAAGGCTTTATAGCTGTTGATGCTGATGAAGGCGAACTGGGCGAAATAACTGAAGTGGCAGAATACCCGCAGCAAACTATCGCCACTGTTAACTACCAGGGCCATGAGGTGTTGTTTCCGCTGAATGCGGACATTATTAAGCGTATAGATACCGAGCGGGGGGAAGTGCATATCAACCTGCCGGAAGGATTAATTGATGTATATCTGAAATAAGATATTAAATTGTTTCGAATAGAAGCGATATTTCTGTTATTCGTTCATGGCTCCTCATTCTTTAACCTTATCTTAAAATTTATGCGTTTTGACATAATTTCTGTGTTGCCCGGCCTGCTTGAAAGTCCTTTTGCGCACTCTATACTACTGCGTGCCCAAAAAAAAGGCATAGCCGAAATAAAAGTGCATAATCTGCGCGATTATTCAGCGCATAAGCACAAAAGCGTAGATGATTACCCCTACGGCGGCGGCAGCGGTATGGTAATGATGATAGAGCCTTTCGCCGCCTGTATAGCGCAGCTCAAAAGCGAGCGGAATTATGATGAAATTATTTTTATGTCGCCGGACGGTGAAACGCTGAACCAGAGTATTGCCAACCAGTTGTCGGTTAAGGGCAACCTCATTATTTTGTGCGGGCATTATAAGGGAATTGATCAGCGCATCCGCGATTTGTATGTTACCCGTGAGCTGTCCATAGGCGATTATGTGCTGTCGGGCGGGGAGCTGCCTGCCGCGGTGCTGGTAGATGCCGTAGTGCGGCTGATTCCCGGCGTGCTATCCGATGAAACCTCTGCCCTGTCCGACTCCTTTCAGGGCGAGTTATTAGATGCCCCGGTATATACCCGCCCGGCCAGCTGGAACGGCCACGAGGTACCCGGCATCCTGCTCAGCGGCAATACACCCGAAATAGAAAAATGGCGCTTTGAGCAGGCTCTGGAACGCACCCGGCAGCGAAGGCCGGATTTACTGAAGTAAAACCGGGCAGTAAGTATCGGAGTAAGGCTTTCATCCGATGAGCTTTTCTATTTTAGCGGACGTTTAACATTGCCGCGCATAGTTGCAGCATATCTTGTGCTCAGCACGCTATGGGGGCAGTATGTGCAATAGATGGAATAGTTATATATTAAAAATTTTTTGTTATTCCCGCCTGGCGCCCCGCCCTTGTTATCATAAAGAAAAATTTCTCTAATCCTCTTTTAAAAGCAAAAAAATATCCCTATACTTGCAATCCGATTTTTACGGGCTAAAAATCGCTTTAAGAGCTAAAAATCATGGATTTAGTAAAATTTGTTGAAGAGCAATCAGTAGTAAAAAAAGAAGTTCCTGCGTTTAAGTCAGGCGATACCGTAAGCGTATATTACAAAATCAGGGAAGGCAGCAAGGAGCGTATCCAGCTTTACCAGGGCGTAGTTATTCAGCGTAACAGCACAGGTGTAAACGAAACTTTTACTGTACGCAAGGTTTCGAACGGCATCGGCGTTGAGCGTATCTTCCCGATCAATTCACCTAATATTGACAAAATTGAGGTAAACAGCTACGGTAAGGTTCGCAGGGCTAAATTATTCTATCTGCGTGCTTTAACCGGTAAAGCCGCCCGCATCAAATCAAAACGCGTATAACGCTCTTCTGGAAAAAAAATATTTTAAAAGCCTTTCTGCTTACAGTGCAGAGGGGCTTTTTTATTAAGGGCCTGTAGTAACTCCGGGCTGTGGATCAGAGTAATTATGATTGCATAAAAAGGCCGCTTAATTACTCAAGCGGCCCTTTCTGTATTATAGCTGAATTTACTGCGACTTCTCTTTATCAGCAGTGGTTTTATCGCTGCTTTTCTTTGTACACATTTTGCCGGGTTTATGCTTGGTGTCTTTCAGGCCTTTGTCTTTGTCGCCGGCAAAGGAGTTAATGGCGGCTGTTGTAAAGGCAAGCGCTAATATTAAAGTAAGTTTTTTCATTGTATTAAAATTAAAAGGTTATGCATTGGTGGTTGCCGAAGGCAGTTCGGCCAGTATGGTGCGGCCGCCCTTTACCTTATCGCCCAGGTTAACTAATACCTGTGAGCCTAAAGGTAAAAAAATATCCACACGCGAACCAAATTTTATAAAACCGAATTGCTGCCCCTGCTCCACTTCCTGCCCTTCCTTTACATACCATACAATGCGGCGGGCCAGCGCCCCGGCTATTTGCCTGAACAATACGGTAAAACCTGCCTTGTTCTCAACAGCTATCGTAGTACGCTCATTTTCAGTAGATGATTTAGGATGCCAGGCCACCAGGTACTTACCCGGATGATATTTGAAATACTTAACCATGCCCGCTACAGGGTTACGGTTTACATGCACATTAACGGGCGACATAAATACCGATACCTGAATGCGCTTATCCTTTAAGAATTCGGGCTCTTCGGTTTCCTCAATAACTACCACCTTGCCATCGGCAGGGCAAACCACCTGCTGGTCGGCAACAGAAACCTCAAATCTCGGGCTGCGGAAAAACTGCAGCACAATAACGAATAGCAAAAAGGATAGCAGGTAAATAAACCAGCGCAGGCTCTGCGCATCGGGATAATAAAAATGCACCAGGGCATTCAATACAAATATGAATAGTATGCACAGGGCAATGGAGGTGTAACCTTCTTTATGAACCGTCATGAAACAGAATATGGTTTTAGTTACAAATTTACGAATTAAAGATGAAGTATAAATAAGTAAAAACAACAGGCGCAGCCAGCAAAAGGCCATCAAACCGGTCGAGCAGGCCGCCATGGCCGGGCAGCAGGCTGCCCGAATCCTTTACCTGCAGGCTGCGCTTCAGCATGGATTCGGTTAAATCGCCCAGGGTGCCAAAGCAGCCGATGAGCACTGCTGCCGATACCCATTGCCGCCAGGTAAGCTCCGTAAAGTAATAACTGATGATAAGCCCTGCCCCGGCGCTGATCAGTACGCCGCCAAAAAAGCCTTCCCAGGTTTTTTTGGGCGAATGCCGCTCAAACAGCTTGGTGCGGCCCAGCCAGCGGCCGGTAAGGTAAGCGCCGGTATCATTAGCCCACAGCATCAGCAAAAAGCTCAACGGAAAGTGCGCATTAAAGCTGCCCGTTACGTAGGCCAGTGCATGGAAAAACGTAAAGGGCAGCACCGTTAATACAATACCGGTAAGCGTAAAGGCAATGTTGGTAAACGGCGCTTCTGTTTTTTTGAAAAGCTCCTGAATAAATATACCGCTTACCGTAAGCGTAAGCAGAAAGTACAGCTTGTGCAGCGTAATGCTGTCCTGATAAGCTATTAGGGCAAATAGGATATAAATGAGCAGCCCGTTTAAAAAGCCGGTTTCCTGGCTGGGGCTGCTGCCGCTTTGCTTTACCAGGCCGTAAAACTCGCGCAGGCAAAGCAGGCTGAGCAGCAGATAAAATATCCCGAATGGGTAATGGCCGCACAGCACGGAGGCCAGCATTACCACAATAAAAAAAAATCCCGTAACAGCACGTGTTTTCATAGGGCAATCTGATTGGCAATCAGCAGCTCTACGGCCTGGCCGAATTGTTCCTGATGAATATAAACCTCAATGTTGCCAAAGGCCCGGTGCGAGGAATCCTGCTTGTTAAGCAACACGGCATCAATCTGATGCTCAACCAATACCTGCTTTACAATTTCAGATTGTATGTAGTTGGAGGAAGTATAAATTTTTACCCAATTTTTTTCCATCAGTAATTATGCTCCGTGCTACCCGCCCTGGCTATGTTACGGTAGGTGTACAGCAAAAATACAGTAATTATAATACTAACAATATAGCCGCTGTAATTAAAAACGTGCTGGTCATCGGGGCTCATGCTGATGTGTTTGTGCTGGTAGAGGTAGGTAACCAGCACTGCTGTGCCGTTATTGATAAAATGCGCCCAAACGGAGGTCCAGATGCTGCCGCTCCAGTACACAAAATATCCGAAGAACACGCCGAGCATCAGCCTGGGCAAAAAGCCGTAAAATTCCATATGGAAGGCGCTGAACAGGATAGCTGTAATCCAGATAGCGGCATGGTGGCTGCGCGTCCATCGCAGAAAAATGGTTTGTATCACTCCGCGAAACATCAGTTCTTCGGCAATGGCGGTAAGCAGGCCGATAAGCAGCAGGTCGATCATTAAATCGCCTATGGTATGCATCTGCAGCATCATGTTCTGCGCCCGCTCGGCTGTTTTTTCCGAGGCGCGCATCCAGTCTTCCACTCCCTTTAAGAAATGCGGCAGCACCATGCGCTCATTTATATTAATCAGCACTTCCATGACGGGCGAAGCCATCAGCATGGCAAGCAGCACTATAGCCAGCAGCGATAACGAAAAATTAAAGGACGGTTTCAGATAGGCACGAGGTTCGCGCACTACCCACCAGGCAAAAATTACCGGTGCCGAAAATATAGGGAGGGTAGTGCTGATGATTTGCAGAAACCAAAGGGCCTGCAGCCCTTGCGGCGAGGTAATGTTCAGCTCCCTTACTTCATTAATAACGGCAGGCCCGTAAACAGCCCAGATAAGCCCCATCGCTAAAAATGCGCCTGCTATCAGCAAACCAAAGGTAATCAGTAAAAATATACCTAATTGCTTTGCCGGGCTAAGGTAGCGGTGCGGTGTTACGGTAATCATATTATCCGCTGTAAATTTTGTATTTTTGCAGCGGTTAAAGATAAGCCATGTCTGTACAAATAGGAAATATTGATTTGGGGGATTTCCCGCTTTTGCTGGCGCCGATGGAGGATGTAAGCGATCCGCCGTTCAGGTATGTGTGCAAGCAGAACGGGGCGGATATGATGTACACCGAATTTATATCGTCGGAGGGGCTGATACGCGATGCTGCCAAAAGCCGCCGTAAACTGGATGTTTTTGAATACGAGCGCCCTATCGGCATTCAGATTTTCGGCAGCGATATTAACGCCATGCGCGAGGCTACTGAAATAGCCACTCAGGCCGGGCCCGATTTAATGGATATTAACTACGGCTGCCCGGTAAAGCAGGTAGCCTGCCGGGGCGCCGGCGCCAGCCTGCTGCAGGATGTTGACAAAATGGTAGCCATGACCAAGGCCGTGGTTGAGGCCACGCATCTGCCTGTAACGGTAAAAACCCGCCTGGGCTGGGACGACAACACCAAAAATGTTTATGAGGTAGCTGAGCGCCTGCAGGATATTGGCATTAAGGCACTTACTATACATGGCCGTACCCGTGCCCAGATGTACAAGGGGGTGGCCGACTGGACGCTGATACGGGAAATTAAAAAAAATCCGCGTATTAAAATACCCATTTTTGGCAATGGCGATATTGACTCGCCCGAAAAGGCAGCCAACTGGCGGCTGGAGTACGGCGTGGATGGCATGATGATTGGCCGGGCCGCTATTGGTTACCCCTGGATTTTCCGGGAGGTAAAACACTATTTTGCTACCGGCCGGCACCTGGAAGGGCCAACCATTGCCGAGCGCATTGAGGTTTGCAGAACACACCTGCAAAAATCAATTGAGTGGAAGGGGCTGAAAACCGGTATATTTGAGATGCGCCGCCATTACAGCAATTACTTTAAGGGGATTGATCATTTTAAGGAATTCAGGATGAAGCTGGTAACGGCCGGAAGCCTGGAGGAGCTTGATGAGATTTTATGGCACATCCATGAAAAATATATGCCTGAAATGGCTTGATTGTTGACATACTGGTTAATATATTTGATTAACCAAAAGCAACAATACATGGTTACCACAATTACAGACGGCGTTAAGGTTACGGTAGAAACGCAGTATCAGCCCGAATATTCTAATCCGGCAAGCGAGCACTTTATGTTTGCCTATAAAATAAATATTGAGAACTTGACCGATTACAGCGTACAGCTACTGAGCCGCCGCTGGCATATTTTTGATTCGAACGGTTTGCATAAGGATGTAGAGGGCGAGGGCGTAGTAGGGCAGCAGCCTGTTATTGAACCGGGCCATGCCCATGAATATATATCCGGCTGCAACCTTAAAACTGATATGGGTACCATGAAGGGCGAGTACCGCATGATCCGCCTGATGGATAATGCTGAATTTGATGTGCAGATACCCGAATTTTACCTGATAGCGCCTTATAAAATGAATTAGTAATAAATCTCACTTGTAAAAAATGCCTGCTTTACTCAAGCAGGCATTTTTTATTTTCGGCTTATGCCGGCATTCCAAGCATTACAGGCAGACACGAAACAGCTGATAAAATGTCGGGAAGTACCGCACATAACAGCAACACTTTGAGGACTAATTATGGAAGCCGGTTAAATCAATGGTAAATATCAATACCGAATTGGCCGGGATGGTGCCTGCGGCCGAGTTGCCATAGCCCAGGGCCGACGGAATTAAAAGCAGAATGCGACCGCCGGTATTAATGTAGGGTATGCCAATTTGCCAGCCCTTAATAACCGCACCTAACCCGGTGCTGAAACCATTTGCCGAATCGAACACCGTGCCGTTAAGCAGCTTGCCGGTATAATTTACCGTTACGGCAGATGCGCTGGTTGGGTAACTGCCCGTGCCGGGTGTAATTATTGAATAATATAAGCCGGATGCATCCTTAGTGGCAGTAATGTTATTAGCCTTAATATAAGCCTGTATGC
>CAXTAP010000009.1:36025-52465 GCA_964241965.1 uncultured Mucilaginibacter sp. | reverse complement strand
TTCATCATTTTACCTACGCCGGGTATCATGCCCATCAGGTCCTTCATGTTACCCATCTTCTTAATCTGCTGTATCTGGCTGTAAAAATCGTTAAAGTCAAACTTATTCTTACGGATCTTCTTTTGCAGCTCCGCCGCTTCCTTTTCGTCAAACTGCTGCTGGGCGCGCTCCACCAGCGACACCACATCACCCATACCCAGAATACGGGAGGCCATCCGGTCGGGGTGGAAAACGTCGAGCGCCTCCATTTTTTCACCGGTACCAATAAACTTTATCGGCTTATTAACTACCGATTTGATGGACAAGGCCGCACCGCCTCGGGTATCGCCATCCAGCTTGGTTAGTACGGCCCCGGTAAAATCAAGGCGGTCATTAAACACCTTAGCGGTGTTTACGGCATCCTGCCCGGTCATGGCATCTACCACAAACAAAATTTCGTGCGGGTTAACGGCGGCTTTCACGCGCTCAATTTCCTGCATCATGGCCTCATCAACAGCCAAACGGCCGGCGGTATCAATAATGACTATGTTGTTGCCGTTTTGCCTGGCCAGCGCAATACCCTCGCGGGCAATGGCCACCGGGTCGGTTGATTCGCGGTTGGCGTACACAGGCACGCCGATCTGGCCGCCCAGCACCTCCAGCTGGTCAATCGCAGCAGGGCGGTAAACATCATCAGCCACCAGCAGCGGCTTTTTGTTTTTCTGTGTTTTTAAGAAGTTAGCCAGCTTACCCGAAAAGGTAGTTTTACCGGCCCCGTTCAATCCGGCAATCAGGATGATGGTGGGCGATGGTTGCAGGTTCAGTTCTGAGGTGCTGCCGCCCATCAGGGAGGTCAGCTCATCATTCATAATCTTGGTAAGCAGCTGCCCCGGCGAAATGGTAGTCAGCACGTTTTCGCCCAGAGCCTTTTGCCTTACTTCGTCGGTAAAGGCTTTGGCGGTTTTATAGTTAACGTCGGCATCCAGCAGGGCTTTGCGGATTTCCTTCATGGTTTCTGCCACGTTGATCTCCGTAATTGAGCCTTGCCCCTTCAATACCTTAAATGCCCGGTCGAGCTTATCAGAAAGATTTTCAAACATCAGTTTACAGTTCTGTATCGTTTTTAAAAGAACACAAAGTTAAGGAATTGCAGGTAAACAGGTTAATATATCCTTAAAATCAGGTTATCAGAGCTGATACTGCTTTATATTACCGATTAACTGTCAAAACAGCTATGGAAATTTATAAAGCACTCCCATTGAAAGGTTTTCATTTCCCTGCAGCCGGGTTGAGGTATCCTTATCATACAAGCCGGTGCCGGTAAGGGTAACCTGCACAAAGCGGTTCACTTTGGCGGCCAGCGTTACATCAAGCCGGTGATCTATATTTTCCAGCGAACGGCCATAGGGGATGAACAGCTGGTAGCGCGAATTGAGATGCAGGTTGGCGGCAATATCCTTATCAAACAAAGCCACCACCTGAAAGGCCAGTTCATTTTTAAACGTGCGGCCCGGCGTAACGCCATAATTGGCGGGCTGGTTATGGTAAATTGTAGTATCGAGCACAAAGGTTTGCCGGGCAGTACCGGTGCCCAAACGCAGATCAAAATATTTAACCGGCTTGTATTCAAACCCTACTGATTCGGTAATGTAGCCGGGCGCCATAAACCGCGAGATGAGCAAAGGCGGTGTGCCGCCCACATCATCGTACTGAAAGCCCTTGGCAAACTGCGACTCAAAATCGAGCGAGCCGAAGAAGAACCATCTTTTGGACAACTGGTAAGCAATCTTATTATCCCAAAAAATACGATCATTGGTTTTACGGGCTTCATGCCCTGCATTGCGCGACTGCCCGTATTGCAGTATCAGTTCAGAGGTATAATCCTTAGGTGCCTTATTATATTCTACCTTATAGTCCACATTGCCGCCCAGGGCTAGGGAATTCACACCGCCGCCGCTCCAGTTATTGCTGAAGGCCGACTGGTTAAAGTTAAGCCCGATTAAAGCGTTTTTGCGCCAGTAGCTCACCTTGTAATCTAACAGGGTAACGGGTATTCTTTCCGGCTCAATTTCTACCGGCCGCAGGCGCACAGGCAGCGAATTTTTGCGGGGCGCTATACGTAAACGATTTAACAGGTTGGTGTCAATCTTTATACTGTCACGGTGCAGGCTGTCGGCACGGCGCAGGGCAATGCGCTGTAGGCTGTCGGCCCGCCTTAAACTGTCTGTTTGCTGTGCAGAGGCTGCCGTAATACCCAGCCAGCACAGCAGGCAGATGTTTAATAAAGTTTTTAACATATCCGGCACAAATAAAAACAAAAGGAGAGCAAATAAAAAATTAAATACATTCCCCTTCTGGGTATAAAGAACGGCTTTTAGCAAAGAAAAAAACAGTTATGGTTACCTTTTACTCTAAAGTCAGCCACGCCCAAAACCGGCGGCGCTTTAAATAGGCAGCATCATTTTCAAAACGATAGGCTTCCTGCTCAAATATAATGTGCCGGTAAGCCTTGTCATGATTGCGGTAAATGCACAGGTTAATTAGATAATTCAGCAGGTAAAGCAGGTAGAAAGGAATGATCAGCAGCTCTTCGGCCTGTTTTAAATGTATGGTTTCGTGACGTATAAGTACAGCATCGTATTTGCCTTGCAGGTACCGCACTGCTATGAACGGGTAAACCGCCATACCGTACACCCTTAAAAACGGCAGCACAACTACCGGATATTTCATTTGGCGGCTGCCGTTACCGGCGGAATGGATGGCAGGGGCTGCAGGTATGGCCCCCGCGGGTTACGCTTAAAGCGCCTTAAATTTGCTTTTATTGCTGTGGCGAATTCATAATCGGTAGCGTTGCTGGCCATGTAATAGCTGGGCCGGTAGCGCCGCATAAAGCTGGTAAGCTGCGGCTCTTTAAGCCCGGTAATGCTGGTTACAAAACTTTTATTAAAACGGTAATCTATCAGGTTTTGATGATAATCTTCATCAATCAGCTTTCTTAAATGTTCGGCGTTACGCCCGCTGCGGCTAAAAATGTTCCATAGCGCATCAATGCTGATGCCAGCGCCCACGCTGGGTGAGGCGCTCAGGATATCGCGGTTATCCAGCGATCCGTAAACCTTGCTGTAGGCCTCTTTGGTAAGCTCCAGCCGCCGCTTCGGATTTACGGTGGCCGTATCTCTGATCGTTACCTGCCTCAGCATAATAGCCTGAGGTTTCAGGTAAACGGCAAAATCTGCCGTATTGTCCAGCCGGATGGTGTCCTTAAAATACCCGGGTTTACTGAACAGCAGCAAATCGCCGGGGCGTGCATCTATAGTAAACTCGGCCTTTAAGTTATTGTAGATGCTTTTACCGGTGCGAATGTTCTGAATATGAACTGTGGCAAGGCGCTCCTGCGTATTTTTATCGGCCACCACGCCTGATACCGGCTTATCCTGGCATAGGGCGGGGACCGAAAACAGCATGATGAGCAGGAATAGCGCTAGTTTCATTGCGCCTGCAAAAATATATCCCCGGCAGGGTTTAGCCATGTTATTTAACAAAGATTAACGCGCTATTTGATGATAATAAGCCGCTGCCCTATTTTAACGTTGCCGTCGGGCAGGTTGTTCAGCCCTCTTAACTCATCAACAGTAGTACCAAAACGTTTGGATATGTTGTATAGTGTATCGCCCTGTTTTACCGTATAGGTTTTGCCTGAAGGTGTAATTTTGGCAATGGTATCCTTAACGGCAATGCCAATGTTCTTGTTAATTTCTGTAAGCACCCGGTCTTCCCGCTTAATTTTTTGTTCATCGCTTTCCGGCCGGTCATACTGATCGAGGTGATATTTCTGGATGGTGGCAATAAGCAGCTGCGGATAGTTAGGGTTGGTGGCGTAACCGGCGGTCTTTAAGCCATTGGCCCAGCCTACATAGTCGTTCTTGTCCAGTTCAAACAAGGCAGCATAGCGCTTTCGCTTTAAAAAAGCAGAGTGATCGCGGTATGAATCCTCTGGGCGATCATATACCCGGAAACAATCATTTACATTGTCATCATCCTTGTAATAGCTGCGGCCAGCCCAGTCGCTGGTGCATTTGATGCCGAAATGATTGTTGGCTACCTTAGCCAGATCGCCGTTGCCAAAGCCCGATTCAAACAAACCCTGCGCCAGCGTAATACTGGCCGGAATGCCGTAAAGATTCATTTCCTGCACAGCAATACCCTTAAAGCGCTGTACATAGGTAGCAACTGTATAAGGTACAAAATCGGCAAGGGCGGCGCTGCGCTCCTGCTGCAGCTGTACATTGTTCTGGTGCGCCTGGCGGCTGGTAATGCCCGCTACATTTTTGTGTGCGGCGCAGGAACAAAGCAGAACGCCCGCAAAAAACATTACATTAGCTTTACGCATAAGGGTTAAAAGCTAAAATAGCAGGCAGCTGTTAATAAATTCAATTTGAGGGTAAGCAGTTATCTGTGATTCTCGGCAACCTTAGCAGAATCAGGGTTTTCATCATAGGCATTCAGCTGATATTTGTGAATCAGGCCCAATACCTGCGCTCCCCAAACATGGCTGCTGGCATAACCGCTGTGCTGTATACCTTTTACCCAGTTCTTGTAATCATAATGGCTCAGTTCCTCAGCCAGATGGCTGAATTGCTTGCGCTCTGTCATGATACGGGCAAAATCCTGAAAGGAATCAACTACCGAATCGTATTGTTTATAGGAGGAGTGTACTCTTTTGTGCCCGGCTGCAACCTCACTGCGGCCTTTCATACCGAAGTGATTATTCAGGTTACGGGCAATAGCGCTGTTACCATTAGAAGATTCGTGCATGGCAATGGCTAAAATGATGCTGGCAGGTACGCCGCTTTCGTGCATAATGCGAATGGCATTATCTTTGAACTTCTGAATGTAGGATTGTGATGAGTTTTGAGCCGAAGCGGCAAATGAACAGGAAATCAGTGTTACAATCAGTAAGATTTTTTTCATAATTTATTTTTTTCTGATAACCATCAGCCCGTCCCGAACCGGCAGAATCAATTTTTCTACCCGGCTGTCAACAGCTATGTGGTTATTTAGTTTTCTGAAGGCGGCTGTCTGCGGGTCATTTTCTGCCCCAAACACTTTCCCTTTCCACAAAACATTATCAATTATAATTAAACCTCCCGGTTTCGTTTTTTCTATAACTGCCTGATAATAAGCCAAATTACTTTTTTTATCAGCGTCAATGAATGCAAGTTCAAAATAATTATCGGTAAAACCAAAAATAATTTCGCCTGCATTGCCGATATGCAGGTTGATTTTACCCTCTATGCCGGCCATCCTGAAGTTGTTTTGCAGCCTGCTTTCCAGCTCCGGGTTTACCTCAATGGTATCTATCTTGCCGCCCTCCGCCAGTCCTTCGGCCAGGCATACAGTGGCGTAGCCGGTAAAGGCGCCCACCTCTAAAATATGCCGTGGGTGAACCAGTTTGCACAACAGGCTAAGCACCCGCCCCTGGTAATGGCCCGATAGCATATGCGGCTGTATAACCTGCACATGGGTATCACGGTTAATCTTTTGCAGGGCCTCCGGTTCCGGGTCGCAATGGGTATCGAGATAATGCTGCAGGGCGGCATCTAAAATTTCCATGCCGCAAAAGTAAGGAGGATGAGGGTAAAATGTCAGCGACAACAAGCAGGAATCTCATGTTTGTGTGTATATCCATCATTGCATCACTTAAAAAGTAAAACGTCGGTTTTACCTGAAGTTTCTCGGATAGCAGGGCTTTATGGATAAAGGCAAATGAATTTGAAAAATTCTTTCATCTTTGCCTTTTTTCAATTTCAGGTTTTTATACCGCAAAGCCTTTTAAAATTATTAATGCACTTTACCACTATATACGTTTTATGAAAAAATTGCTCTTTTTTGTTTTACTGCTCATTACCTGCACTGTTTATGCACAGGTTGAAAAAGCAGCCATTAATGAACTGTTATTTAAACAAGGCGGCCTGCTGTATGAACATGCCGGTTATGGCGTAAGTATTGGCGTAATTAAAGGTAAAAAGGTATTTTTTATTGCTGCCGGCCAGCGGGCGGGCCGGCATTTGCCGGTGGACAGCAACACGCTTTTTGAAATCGGCTCGGTAACCAAAACTTTTACCGCCCTGCTGCTGGCACAGCAGATTGAAAGCGGCCGCATCAGTAAAAATGCTTATATTGATGAGTACCTTCCTGCTGCCGTGAAGCTGCAGCCGGGCCTGCGCCATAAAATTAAGCTGACGGATCTGGCCTCGCATCAGTCGGGCCTGCCCAACCTGAGCAATGATGATTATATTCAGGATTTGTTTAAGCAAAAGCCCGAGCAGCCTTTCAGCGTGGTTAATTCAGCCTACCTGTATCAGGTACTGACGGCAACCCCCAATTTAAAAGGGTATGGCACTTACCAATACAGCAACTACGGCTTTGCGCTGCTGGGGCTGCTGCTGCAAAATGCAGCGCATCAGCCCTATGCTGCGCTGTTAAAAACGCAGCTATTACTGCCTTACCGGTTAAATTCAACTACCCTGGGCTATCCCCGCCTGAATAAAAATACCGCTGGCCGTTTCGATCAAAAAGATAAGGCCCGGCCGGCCATGGTGCTTAATTCCATTGCCCCGGCCGGCGGCCTGGTAGCTAATGCTGCCGATATGATCAAGTACCTGCAATTGCAGTTCAATCCGCCAAAATATAACAGCAAAGCCATCCGGTTAACCCATGAGCGCTTGTATGGCGATGATAAGCACGTTATCGGCTTCGGCTGGGAACTGTTTCCGCACTACATTGAAAAAAGCGGCGATACCTTTGGCAATTCAGCACTGATCAGGTTCAGTAAGAAACATAAAACCGGCGTTGTGGTATTGTCCGATCATCAGAATTCAAAGCTGGCAGAGGATATTGCCGATGCAATTTTTGAGGAATTGGGAGAAAGAGAATAGCCCTCTCCGCCAACACCTTACAAAGAAAGCGCTTTAAGAATATTTATGTTAAAATCAGAAAGAGCCGAATGATTTTTTATCCATCCACGATTGCAGCAGGATGGTGGCCGATACGGTATCAACCAGGCTCTTATTTTGCCGGCCCGTTTTTTTAACGCCGCCCTGCAGTATGGCTGCCGAAGCCATTTTGGAGGTAAAGCGTTCATCGAGCATTTCAACAGGAATGGCAGGAAAAGTTTTTTTCAGCAAAGTTACAAACCCCTTCACATGCTGGGCCGATTGCGAGGGTGTACCGTCCATCTGCTTGGGTTCACCCACTACAAAGCGCTCTACCTGCTCGGCCTGCAGGTACTTTTTCAGATACGCTATGATCTGGTTGGGGTGGATGGTATCCAGTCCGCCGGCTATCAACTGCAGCGGGTCAGTCACCGCAATGCCGATACGCTTGGTACCATAATCAAAAGCCATTACCCGCATGATGGATGTAAGCTATGAGATGTAAGATATGAGAGGAAAATATTCATGGTGTATTTAAAATTTAACGATAGTGCAAATGTATTAAACGGGGCACATATTCCCTTCTTATATCTCCCTGCTAAATTCTCAAATCTATTTTCTACCTTGCACCAATGCAGTTTAAAGAAATTGTGGGGCAACAGGGCGTTAAGCAGCGCCTGCTGGCTTCCGTAAAGGAAAACCGGGTGAGCCATGCACAGTTGTTTTTAGGCCCCGAAGGCTCGGGCAGCCTGGCGCTGGCGGCAGCTTACGCCCAGTACCTGAGCTGTGAGGACAAGCAGCCGGAAGACTCCTGCGGCATATGCTCTTCGTGCCGCAAGTACCAGAAACTGGTGCACCCGGATCTGCATTTTTCATATCCATTTTTTGCTAAGCATAAGGACGATACGGCGCTCACTTTTGCAGAGCAGTGGCGCGAGGCATTTTTAGCGCACCCCTACCTGAGCCTGGACATATGGCGCAGTTACCTGGAGGCAGACAACAAACAGGCTAATATCAATATTGCCGAATGCCACCAGATCATTAAAAAACTGAGCCTGAAACCTTTTGAATCTGATTATAAAATCTTGATTCTCTGGCTGCCCGAATATCTGGATAAGGAAGGCAATACCCTGCTCAAAATTATTGAGGAGCCGCAGCCTAACACCCTGTTCTTGCTGGTTGCACAAAATCAGGATCAGATACTGAACACCATCTTGTCGCGTACGCAGCTGGTAAAAATTCCGGCGCTTGGCTTTGAAGAGGTAAAGGATGAGCTGGTGCGCCGCGGGCAAACTGAACCGGTGGCTGCCGAAGCCGCTTACCTGAGCAACGGTAATTTAACCGAAGCGCTGCAACTGCTGCACCAGGACGGCAAGGGCTATCATCAGTTATTTTTAGATTGGCTGCGGAATTGTGCCGGCAATAAGCTGCCTGCAGTAATGAGCGGCTTTTTAGAACAGGCAGCAAAAATGGGCCGCGAAAACCAAAAGAACTTTTTGCGCTATGGCATTAGTTACCTGCGCGAGTGCTGCCTGCTGCTGGCCGGTGCCGAAAGCCTGGTGCATTTACCGCAGGCCGAACTGGAAACTGCCAGGAAGGTAATTAAATTTGTTACGCTGCCCATGGCCGAGGCCATCAGCGCTGAATTGGAAAAGGCACACTATTATGTGGAGCGCAATGCGAACCCTAAAATTTTATTTTTAGATGTATCTTTGCAGCTTATTAAAATTTTAAAATTTAATATAATCCCGCAGGGGACTCAATATATATAACCGATTATGGGATGTGGAAGTTGCTCAACCGGCGGCGGATGTTCGCCGGCAGGCTGCAAAAGTAATGGCTCATGCCTGGTAAATGGCTGCAGCAAACTTGATGTTTATGACTGGCTGTCGCACATGGATATGCCGGCAAATTATAAGCCGTTTCAAATTATAGAAATTAAATTTAAAGGTTCGCGCAAGGACTTTTATGTAAACCAGGATAACATCTACCTCGAAAACGGCGAACTGGTAGTGGTAGAAACCACAACCGGCGGTTTTGACGTGGGCCATGTATCGCTCACCGGCGAACTGGTGCGCATGCAGATGGTGAAGCGCCGTGTTAAGGAAGCTGATATTACCAAAAAAATATATCGCCGCGCCACCCCTGCCGATGTGGATAAATGGAAGGCCGCCAAAGATATGGAATGGGAAACCATGCACCGGGCACGCAAGCTGGCGCTCGACCTTAACCTTTCCATGAAAATAAGCGACGTGGACTATCAGGGAGATAAAACCAAGGCCACCTTTTACTATACCGCCGAAGGCCGGGTTGATTTCAGGGAACTGATTAAAAAGATGGCCGAATCATTCCGCATCCGTATTGAGATGCGGCAAATCGGGATGCGGCAGGAGGCCAGCCGTTTGGGTGGTATCGGTTCCTGCGGGCGCGAGCTTTGCTGCTCTACCTGGCTCACCGACTTTAAAACGGTATCCACCGCTGCGGCACGGTATCAGAATCTGTCATTAAATACCCTTAAACTGGCCGGCCAGTGCGGCAAGCTGAAATGCTGCCTTAACTACGAGCTGGACACCTATATGGATGCGCTGAAGCACATCCCTGATAATGTGAACTACCTGCGCACCGAAAAAGGAGATGCCCGGCTGCAAAAAACCGATATTTTTAAACAGCTGATGTGGTTTAGCCTGCCCGGCGCTGAAAACTGGGTGCCCCTGCCGGTTACCCGTGTTAAGGAAATTCAAAAGATGAACAAGGAGGGTGTATTGCCCGAGGATCTGGGCGAGCCCGCAGCAGAACAAAACAAACCGGTAAAAGCGCTGGACTATGAAAACGTAGTAGGGCAGGACAGCCTTACCCGGCTTGACGAGCGCCATAACCGCAACAACCGGAACAAGAAAAAGAAAAAACCCAATAACCAGGGCGACCGTAACCCCGATAACCGCCCGCAGCAAAATCGGCCGGTGGTAAAAACGGTAATTATTGAGGAAAAAATCACCATTGTTAAAACAGAGGTAACGCAAAACCCCGAAGGCAGCCCTAATCCGGCCAAGCGGCATAACCGCAGGCACCGGCCCAACCGCAACCAGCAGAACAGAAACAACCCGGGCAGCAACCCGAATAATAATCATAATGAAGCCGGCGCTTAATTGTATAGGGCTGCTGTTAACGGGCGTTGCCCTGGGGCTGCTGCCCGGCTGCATCGACCCGCGTGCGGTGCTTGATCAGAACACGGAGATTATTAACCGCAACTGGTCATACGTTAACAAGGTAAAGTATGATGTTACCATTGAGGATACCGCCGCTGCCTATAATCTGTATTTTAACCTGCGGGTAACGGCAGATTATAAGTACTCGAACCTTTTTGTTCTGGTTGGGCAGGGCAGGGCCGGAGCAGCCAAAGTACCGCTTACACGTTACGAAATTAAACTGGCCAATCCTGATGGCGAATGGCTGGGCAAGGGCAGCGGTAATCTATATAGTTACCAGGTACCTTTTAAGCGGCAATATCATTTCCCCGGCAAGGGTACCTATCATTTTGAAATAGAACAGAACATGCGCGACAATCCTCTGCACGAAATCAGTGATGTAGGGCTGCGGGTAGAGAAGGCCGAGTAAACGGTTCTTTTATTTTATCAGCGCTTAATTATTTTTTCCGGAATGGGATTTGGTGAAATGAAAAATCAACAGCAGGCATACTCTTATCCTCTGAAATTTGTATCAAGGCATTCTAAACCTGTAACCACTTGGCAAAAGCAAATGAATCTTCACTGGTCCGCTGCTCCTGGTGCGGCGCTGACCCGCTCTACATCCGGTACCACGATGAGGAGTGGGGCCGGGAGGTACATGATGACCAGACCCTGTTCGAGTTTCTGATTCTGGAAAGCGCCCAGGCCGGCCTGAGCTGGATTACCATTTTGCGCCGGCGCGACAATTACCGCAGGGCATTTGCCGGTTTTGATGTTGATCAGGTAGCTGCCTTTACCGGTGCCGATACAGAAAGGCTGATGCAGGATGCCGGCATTATCCGCAACCGGCTTAAAATTACATCGGCCATTACCAACGCCCGGCTGTTTCAGTATATTCAGCAGGAATTTGGCTCGTTTCATAATTACTTATACGGCTTTATGCCGCAGGGCAGGCCCATCATTAATTATCCGCAGCAAGCGGGGGCGGTTAGCTCACCCGAATCGGACGCAATCAGCAAGGACATGAAAAGGCGCGGCTTCAAATTTTTTGGCACCACTATCTGCTATGCCTATATGCAGGCTACCGGCATGGTGAACGACCATGTAGCCGGATGCAGTTTTAAATAGTTTTTTGATTACACCAACTGGCGTTTGATTATACCGATTGTTTAATGGATTTCACTGACAAAATAGTAATGATTAACGGCTGTAAACTGTATTTTTGAATGGCTTAAATATTAAATATTGTATTGTTTGTAAATGTTGCTGGTAGCTTTATTACCCGGTGCATCGCTTCAATAATCAGTGTAAGTAAACGCCAGTTAGTGTAATTCATAAACATGAAGAAATTATTCCTTTTAGATGGTATGGCCCTGATGTACCGGGCGCATTTTGCCCTGAGTAAAAATCCGCGCTTTACCTCAAACGGCCTTAATACCTCCGCAGTAATGGGTTTTACCAATACCCTGCTGGATATTATGCGCAAGGAGAAGCCTACGCACATGGCTGTAGTGTTTGATACCGATGCCCCCACCGAGCGCCATACCGATTTTGAAGCTTATAAAGGCCACCGGCAGGCCATGCCCGAAGATTTGGCAAAAGCTATGCCTTATGTGATAAAGCTGATACTGGGCTTTAACATACCGGTTATTACCTCAGATGGCTATGAGGCCGATGACGTGATTGGCACACTGGCTAAAAAGGCGGAAAAGAAAGGTTACCAGGTTTACTGCATGACGCCCGATAAGGATTTTGCACAGCTGGTATCGGATAACATCCGGGTATATAAACCCTCGCGCATGGGCAGCGATATTGAAATTATGGGCATAAAGGAGGTATGCGAGAAATGGGAGGTGCAGGACGTTTGCCAGGTAATTGATATTTTGGGCTTGTGGGGCGATGCTGTGGATAATATTCCCGGCATACCCGGCATCGGCGAAAAAACGGCCAAGCTGCTCATTAAGCAATATGGCTCGGTGGAAAACGTAATCAAAAACAGCCATGAGCTGAAAGGTAAAATGCGCGAGAACGTGGAACAGTATGCCGGGCAGGGCCTGCTATCGAAAAAGCTGGCTACCATTTTACTGGATGCCCCGGTAGAGCTGGATGAGGATGGGCTGCTGCTGTCTGAACCTAACCGCGATTTGCTGGAGCCGCTGTTTGCCGAACTTGAATTCCGCACGCTGGGCCGCCGCGTGTTCGGCGATGATTTCAGCGTAACCGAGATTAAGGCGGCCTCTGCGCAAACCGACTTGTTTGGCAATACCATCGGCGGCAGCCGCACTACCATTATGGTGGATATGGAGGACCTGGCCACGCCCGAACCTGCCCCGGCCGCCAAACATATTGACAATGTACCGCACCAGTACCACCTGGTAACTACTGCTGAGGAGCGGGCAGCGCTGTTAACCCGGCTGCAGCAGCAGCTTAGCATTACATTTGATACCGAAACCACCGGGATTGATGCCAACAACTGTGAGCTGGTGGGCCTTTCATTCGCTTACCAGCCCGGCGAAGCCTGGTATATTCCTGTACCGGCCGACCAAGCAGCCGCCAAAGCCATAGCCTGGGAGTTTAAGCCGCTGCTGGAGGATACCGCCATCAGTAAAATAGGGCAGAACCTGAAGTATGACATCCTGGTGCTCAAATGGTATGGCATTGAGGTACAGGGTGCCCTGTTCGATACCATGATGGCGCATTACGTGATTGACCCTGATACCCGGCACGGCATGGATGTACTGTCGGAAAATTATCTGGGTTATAAACCGGTTTCCATCACTTCGCTTATTGGCCCCAAGGGTAAAAATCAGCTCACTATGCGCGATGTGGAGGTGGAAAAGGTAAAGGAATATGCTGCCGAGGATGCTGATGTTACCCTGCAGTTAAAGCAGGTATTTGAACCTAAACTCAAGGAAGTACAGGGCGAAAACCTGATTAATGAAATTGAGCACCCGCTTATTTATGTGCTGGCCGATATGGAATTTGAAGGTGTGCGCATTGATCAGAGCGCCCTGCAGGACATTTCGAAAACGCTGGAAAGTGATGTTAACCGGCTGGAACAGGTTATCTATGACAAATCGGGCGTCAGGTTTAATATTTCCTCACCCAGGCAGCTGGGCGAAATTTTATTTGAGAAGCTGCAGCTCGACCCGAAGGCTAAGAAAACCAAAACCGGCCAGTACCAAACCGGTGAGGATGTGCTGCTGGCCTTAGCCTCTAAAAGTGATATAGTGCAGGATATTATGGATTTCCGCCAGCTGCTGAAGCTGAAAACCACCTACGTGGATGCCCTGCCACTTATGATTAACCCCAAAACGGGCCGGGTGCATACCTCCTACAACCAGGCGGTAGCAGCTACCGGCAGGCTGAGCTCCAACAACCCCAACCTGCAAAACATACCGGTGCGCACCGAGCGCGGCCGCGAGGTACGCAAAGCCTTCATTCCGCGTAATGATGATCATATCCTGATCTCTGCCGATTATTCGCAGATTGAACTGCGCCTCATTGCGGAGATCAGCAATGAGGAAAACATGCTGGATGCCTTCGCCAAAAACCTCGACATCCACACTGCTACGGCGGCAAGCGTTTACGGTATCCCGATTGAGGAGGTAACCGGTGCGCAGCGCCGCAATGCCAAGGCGGTTAACTTTGGCATTATCTACGGGCAGTCGTCGTTCGGGCTGTCGCAAAAGCTGGGCATCCCGCGCAAGGAGGCCAATGATATTATTGAGCAGTATTTTATCAAATACTCGGGCATACAGCGCTACATTAACGACACCACCAACTTTGCCCGCGAAAATGGCTACGTGCAAACCCTCAAGGGCCGCCGCCGTTACCTGCGCGACATTAATTCGGCCAACTCCACCGTGCGCGGCTTTGCCGAGCGCAACGCCATCAACGCCCCCATCCAAGGCTCGGCAGCCGATATGATCAAGATTGCCATGATCAATATTCAGCATGAGTTTAAGGCCCAGAAACTGGATGCCCGCATGACCATGCAGGTGCATGATGAATTAGTGTTTGATGCCCCCAAGCACGAGGTAGAGAAAGCCAAACCCATTATAGAGTACCACATGAAAACCGCCATTAAAACCGAGGTGCCCATTGTGGTAGAGATCGGCACGGGTATGAACTGGCTGGAGGCGCATTAAGAATAATAGCTTTGTGCAGGAAGCTTAAACTTCACTCAAATATAACACAATTTTAAACCCTGAATTTTAGTAAAAGTCACACATTTAATTGCCTGAGTTGTCATTTTCATTATTCAAAAAATAACACACAAATTTTTATTTATCCTTATTTAATTATAATTTTATCTGCCCCAATAATTTAATTGGGTGGGTGAATGTTAAAGTTAATAATTATTTTCAGCTTGTGCAACAGCACCAGCGCTGGTACTGTTACACAAACCCAGCAGCTATTTCTTATATGTATATAGGATATTATTACTCCTATAAGTAGTTTGAGAATATGTATTAATTTCATTCTAATCTTAATGTTAATTTGTTCCTGTGCCTATTGAAAATAGGCCTAATGCTTCGAGGGTAACTTCGAAAATGACTGGCACTTGATGCTGGGTCTGTGTGTGCCTGCACGAATATCGTGTTGAAGGGGAAAATCCCCAAGGGTGAGAATCCAGGACCGTGCGGGAGGGTCTGTATAAGGTCGAGAGCCTTAAAGGATAGGAGCAGTCCTGACCCTGCTCCCTTTGACAATTAAATAGGATGTTTACAGATGAATATTGGAATACTTGGTTAGAAAAGGAATTGAAGAATTATGTGTTTACCTTTGATAAAATTAAAGATAAACGTGTAAAAAAATTTAAAAAGAAAGGGTATCTACACTTTGATCTTCGGTATTGGCTTCCTGAAAGAAGTGATGAACTGAAATTATTTGTTCGAGATGCGCAGAATATTGTTAAGAGGTCTTTTTATCCTTTCATAAAAATCACTCATCGAACACCAAGATATAAGTTCAATAAAGATTTAAATCGTCGAGTATTAAGTCATAAATCTCGCCCAATCTGCTATGCGTCGCATTTCGATGCATTACTATATAGCTTTTATTCATATTGCCTGACAAAAAGATACGAGCACTTTATTAAAAATACTGCTTTAAATGAAGCTGTACTTGCTTACCGAGACGATTTAGGAAAATGTAATATTGATTTTTCCAAAGAAATATTTGACTATATTAAAACTTATGGTCCCTGTACAGCAATAGCTTTGGACATTAAAGGATTTTTTGATAATATAAATCATCAAATATTAAAGTCAAAATGGGAAAAAGTAGTTGATTTACCTATGTTGCCCCCAGACCAGTATAAGATTTTTAAGTCCTTAACAAAATTTAGTTATTTAAATAAAACAACTCTCCTAAAACACTTAAAAATAGATTTAGGTAAATTGAGTAATAAACCAAAAACACTATTAAGCTTATTTTCTGAAAAAAGGGATTATGAAAAGTTCAATCGTCTCCGTACTAATAATATTATAACTACTAACAAAAATATTTTTGGTATTCCTCAAGGTTCGCCAATGAGTGCGGTATTATCAAATATTTATTTAATTGATTTTGATAAAAAGATGTTAGAGTATTCTGAGGAATATGGATTCTTATATAGAAGGTACTGTGATGATATATTATTTTTATGCAATAGCAGCAACGCATCTACAGTAAAGGATAAAGCTCGCATTGAGATTCAAAACTACCACTTACAAATTCAAACAGACAAAGAGGAAGAAGTTATTTTCATGCAAAATAGTAAGGGTGCATTAAGATCATTTGATTTAAAAAAGATTAATTCATATCCAGGCACTATTAACGAAAGTAATGAATTCAAATTTTACAAGCCATTACAATACTTAGGTTTTGAATATAATGGTAAAAACATTACAATTCGTTCTTCAAGTGTTTCAAGGTATTGCCGTAGGATGAAAGCCAGGGTATCGAAAACTATAAAAATGGCTTACAGTTCTAAAGCTAAAGGAAATAAAATACTTAAACGAAAATTGCTACATCGCTATACGCATTTGGGCAAAAGAAACTTTATAACTTATGCTCTTAATTCATCGAAAAAAATCTATAACGTTACAAAAGGAATTAAAATAGGTATGGATGCTCCAAGTATTAAAAGACAGATATCGAAACATCATCATCTACTTCTTAGCGATCTTCATAAAAAAAACATAATCCGTATTCATTATAAAATGATGATAGGAAAGCTTAAACGAGTTAAATTTTGACATGCATGGAATGGCCCCACGGATCGAAGTTTAACGCAGTATAACTTCAACCAACATCAAGTTGAGCTTTCAGCTTAATTAACCTATCAACAGCAC
>CAXTAP010000009.1:0-35925 GCA_964241965.1 uncultured Mucilaginibacter sp. | reverse complement strand
TAACTTCAACCAACATCAAGTTGAGCTTTCAGCTTAATTAACCTATCAACAGCACCGGCAGCAAATCTTTTTGATCCGTATAATAATCTTTTACGCTGCTATACAAATAATGGTGTGGCTCCCCAACCATGCTTGCTTCCACAGGGTTGTACACAGGTAATACAAAATAAACATAAATTTACACTATCGAACGGCTTGTCATCAACATACCCAATCAAAAAAGCGCTTTGGTAAAACAGCTGCTTACAGAATTAGGCGTAATTATTCAGCAAGAAGTTTCTGCTCATGTTACTTCTTACAGGCAAAAGATTGTTTCCGTCTCTACCTGGACTGATGATGACCTGAAAGCTTATGATGATGGCAAGAATGCCGTTGATAACATGTAGCCTCAACAGCAGCGCAATTATATCATAAACTCAGAACAGCTAACCAAATGCTTGAGTCAGGGATATATTTATTGCAGCAACCTGTATTGCACATCAGCAGCCAATTGTTACCCTGAATAAAAATCACTTTGAGCGCATAGAAGGCTTATCAATCGTTAGCTTACTTTAACTGATTTACGCCCTTAAACGACAGCATTAAAAAGTTTACATATTTGGTAAACTTTTTATACATTTGAGTAAAATGTATGTGATACACAGGCAAAGCGGTGAACGGGTTGAGGCAACGGTTAGCAGGCTAAGTGTAAAATCAATTGCCCTGATTAATAAAAGTAAGCGATTTGATTTTAACTGGAACAAAGAAAAGTTTTATGAAGTTTATCAGTTAACCGCAACAGGCATTAATGAACCATTAGGGCTCATGTCGCTGGCCGACCGCCAGGCAGATTACGCCATCGAAATCAGATTACTGGCTTCATCAAAAGAGAACATCGGCAAGGATAAAAAGTATGAGAGGATAGCCGGATGTTTGGTTGCATTTGCCTGTAACCGAGCGTTTAGCGCCGGGTACGGCGGTTATGTTTGTTTAAAACCTAAAACTGAACTGAAAAGCCATTATCAAAAAATATATGGGTTGATATCAACTAAAATGTACCTGATAACAGAAGGTAAAAATTCTTTAAAGCTAATCAAAGTATATGGTGAAGGTTAAGATGAATAGAGCGCTTACCGATTTTTCAAAATTTAGCGATGCAGAACTTGCAGAATCTTTTATATTTCCCGTACAAGAGAATCACGACAAGGCAGCGCAACAAAACGAAGATGAATTTTGGCTAAGCCGCAGAAAGCAATTCGAGGCTCGCACGCCTGAACAGCAAATTCATGACCGGTTGCTGCAATTAAAATTTCAAATGGAAGATTATATTAATGATAATCGGTTTGAAGCTTCATTAAATTTTGGATTTTATTTAAATGAGTACATAAAAAGGCAAGGGAAGCAGGACAAGCAATTTGCAACTGAAGTAGATGTAAAACCGGCCGTACTTAGCCAATATTTAAACAACCATAGGAACCCTACGGAAAAGTTTATCATCCGGCTGGAGTTACATTCAAACAAAATGATTTCGGCGCTCTCATGGCTTAAATTATTACAAAAGGACAAAGAGCATGATATTGTAAATAATACAATTATTAGAAAAGAAGAAAGCAAGCATATTAAAAACAGGCTGGCATTTACTTATTGATATTTATGGATCAATAATGGACGCATTACCTCCTTGCGCACTGGTATATTTATCTGAACCCCATATCCCCAAATTATCCCCGGCAAGTCATAAATTTGGTTCAGGCAGCTGATACCGCCGAATATTGCCTATCATTGAATTAACATGCGACCTATCATCTCAGACCCTACCTATCTTGGCGCACGTATGGTTGCCGATACGGTGGCGGCGCATTTCAGGAAACACCTGCGCGAAGCCAGCGAGCTGCACCATGAGGACACGCTGGCCTCCGCGCCCGACAGCAGCATTATTGAGGCCGTGGTCGATATTGCCTTTTGGGCCAGCCTGCGGCAGGAGGAAGGCCGGTCGCCCGATATTTCCATAGCGCTGCTGCTGCCCTCGCAGGCTACCGATCCACTCATCTTTGGCGATCCTATCCGGTTTACGCCGCAAAACTTAGTGAAGCTGGCCCCGGCGGTGGAGCAGGCCGGTATTCACCTAGGCGTATGGCATAGTGATGATGGCCTGTACATCTGGGGTACTACGCATACTGTGCCCGGCATCTGCTTCGTGCTGGAGGTAGTGGAGCCCGGCTTTATGGTCATCAAGCACCGGCGGGTAGGCGGTTTCGGCAAATTTGTAAACGTGGCTGTGCTGCTCGGCGATCAGGTTAAGGTGGTGGATGAGGAAAATATGGGTATTGCCAGCTGCCCCGCGCTGATATCGTCACTCGCTAATATGCCGCTGCCCTCCTACGTGGGCGAAACCTTTAATATGATGGTGCAGGTGGCCTCCGCCATGCGCAAACATGGCCGGGGCGGCTTAATGCTGATGGTGCCCGAACATTCAAACCGCTGGCAGCAATCGGTACTGCAGCCCATTAACTATCCGGTTGACCCGGCCTACAGCGCCCTGCCCGAACTGATGAAGAATAAGGAAAAGGGCCGCCTGGACCCTAAATGGCGGGAAACCCTGCTGCAAACCATTGAGCTGATTGGCGGCTTTACAGCGGTGGATGGGGCTACTGTGGTTACCCGCCAATATGATTTACTGGGCTTTGGCGCCAAGGTAAAGCCCCTGCACAACGGTGCTTCGGTAGATGAAATAATACTGACGGAGCCGGTGGCCGGCAGCAGTTTTTCGCGGATGCACCCGGCGCAGTATGGTGGCACGCGGCATTTGGCGGCTGCCCAGTTTGTTTATGATCAGCACGACGCCCTGGCGCTGGTGGCCTCGCAGGACAAGCACTTTACCGTGTTTGCCTGGTCGGAACAGATGCAGCTGGTACACGCTCACCGCATTGATGTGCTGCTGGTATAAGGTTATACAGCATCCATTTATTCTGGCTCAACTAACCACTCCGGGCCGAACATTATTAACAGGCCTGGCTGTTTGAGCGACAACGGGCTTGTAGGAGGGCCGGCTGATGAAGTTATGCCGAGCAGTTTATCAGCAAGTCGGCAATAGGGTAATCCTCCGGCTGTGCCCTTAGCTAAAGTATTTACTGATGTAATAAAATAAATATAAAAACACATTGGCCTTATTGCAGGTTTCCAATTTACATAAACGTTTACCTAAATTAACCGCTTGAAACCTGCTTATGAGAGTATATCATTTAAGCGCTGAATGTTACCCGGTTGCCAAAGTGGGCGGCCTGGCCGATGTGGTGGGCGCTTTACCCAAATATCAGAATTTGGCCGGCATACGGGCGGCGGTAGTGATGCCGCATTATAACCGCAGGTTTGTGCAGGAAAACGAGTTCGAGGTGGTTTTTCGCGCCTCAAACCGCCTGGGCAGCATCCGCCACGATTTTGAAATCTGGAAGGAAACTACTGATAAGCTGGGCTTTGAGCTTTACTTGGTGCACATCCCCGGATTGCTTGACCGGGAGGAGGTTTACAGTTACCCTGATGAGCGCGAGCAGTTCATTGCCTTTCAGCTTTGCTTTCTCGATTGGATTACCTGGTCGCAGCAAACGCCCGATGTTATTCACTGCCACGATCATCATACCGGCCTGGTGCCGTTTTTACTGCAGCACTCGGCCCTGTACACCCGCCTGGCCGAAACACCCACCGTATTTACCATTCACAACGGCCAGTATCATGGCGCTTTCGGCTGGGATAAATCCTATTATCTTCCTGAAGTTGACCCTGCTTATAACGGCTTGCTCGACTGGAGCGGCGGCATCAATCCGCTGGCCTCGGCAGTTAAATGCTGTTCGCATTATACTACCGTATCACCCAGCTATCTGCAGGAACTGGCGCTGAGCTCCAACGGGCTGGAGTACCTTTTCTTTTTAGAACGAGCCAAAGGCACCGGCATCCTGAACGGTATTGATACCGAAGTTTGGAACCCGGAAACCGACCCTATGCTTGCTGCCAGCTACAGCCTTAAAAAGGCCGATGCCGGCAAGCAGAAAAATAAGGAACAGCTTTGCAGCCGCTTTGGCCTCTCGCCCGGGCTGCCGCTGGTTACCTTTATTGGCCGGCTGGTTATTGAAAAGGGCGCCGATTTGCTGCTGGATGCCTTTACCGAAGCGCTTACTGAGCACGCCGGGCACCTCAATATATTAATGCTGGGCGCTGGCGATAAGGACATGGAGGCAAGCCTGAAAGCCCTGGAGCAGAAATTTCCCAACCATTATAAGGCTTATGTGGGGTATGATGAAGCCCTGGCACATCTTATTTATGCCGGCGCTGATTTTCTGCTTATGCCATCGCGCGTGGAGCCCTGCGGGCTAAACCAGCTTTACGCCCTGCGCTATGGCACTGTGCCGGCAGTGCACAGCACCGGCGGTTTGAAAGATACCGTTATTGATTTTGCTGATGAGGGCGGCTATGGTATCTGCTTTGCCCAGAACAGCGTACCCGAAATAGTTGCCGCCATTAACCGGGCAAAAGTATTATTTGAGAACACTGCGCACTTACAGTTGTTACGTAAACGCATGATGGCGCTTGATTTCTCCTGGAACCAGTCGGCCATGCGCTATGACCAGTTATATAAAAGCTTAAATTCCTGAATATGACCTCAAAAGTAATTTGTATCGTTTTGGGTGGCGGCCAGGGCAGCCGCCTATCACCGCTTACCGCAACACGCTCCAAGCCAGCGGTGCCTATTGCCGGCAAATACCGGCTGGTTGACATCCCGATTTCCAACTGCCTGCATTCGGGTATTGACCGTATATTTGTGCTCACTCAGTTCAATTCGGCATCGCTCAACAAGCACATTAAAAATACCTACCATTTCAGCAGCTTCAGTGATGCCTTTGTGGATATTCTGGCTGCCGAGCAAACACCTACCAGCGGCGGCTGGTTTCAGGGTACGGCTGATGCCGTGAGGCAAAGCCTGCATCACCTCGCCGTGCATGAGTATGAGTATGTGCTCATCCTCTCGGGCGATCAGCTCTACCAGATGGATTTTGAGGAGATGATTGATCAGCATATCAGCAAAAAGGCCGATATTTCCATCGCTACCATACCGGTTCATGCCGATGATGTGCCTGGCTTCGGTATTTTAAAAACCGACGAGCAAAGCAACATTACCGCCTTTATTGAAAAGCCTAAAACCAACTTTGAAAGCTGGGCCTCGGAGGTAAGCCCCGAAATGCAGGAGCAGGGCCGGCATTACCTGGCCTCAATGGGCATCTACATGTTCAATAATAAAACCCTGCGCGAACTGCTGGAGGGCAACAGTTACCCCGATTTTGGCAAGGAAATTATCCCGAATTCCATCAGCACCCATAAGGTGCTGAGTTATCAGTATGAGGGCTATTGGACCGATATTGGTACCATTCCCTCATTTTTTGATGCCAACCTTGAACTGACCGACGACATCCCGAAGTTTAATCTGTTCGACAGGCATCATATCTACACCCGTGCCCGTATGCTGCCGCCCTCCAAGGTATCAGGCACGCAGATGGATAAGGCCATCGTATCCGACGGCTGCATTATCAGCGCCAGTTTAATTAAGCGCTCAGTTATCGGTATCCGTACCCGCATCGGGCATGGTACCAGCATCGAGAACTGCTATGTAATGGGCAGCGATAATTACCAAACCCTCGAACAGATTAAGGAGGCCGAACTGAGTAACGCCCCGATTATGGGTATCGGCGACAACTGCTGTATCAAAAATGCCATTATTGACAAAAACAGCTACATCGGCAATAATGTAACCATTAATTGCGGCACCAAACTGCAGGACGGCGACTATGGCGCTTACACCGTGCAGGATGGTATTGTGGTGGTAAAGAAACGGGCCGTTATACCTCATGGTACAACTATTTAATTTTTAATTATTTAAAACTTAATTAATATTAATTTTTTTATATTAGTGAACACCAAATAACTAACTAAAAGTACTACTATGAAAAAGCTGATTTTAATGATGGCCGTTGCTGCCATTTCTTTCTCAAGTGTTTATGCACATGGCGTTACACCGGTAAAAGCTGGTATTATGCAAATGGACAGCACTAAAAAGATGAAGAAAAAACCAATGAAAATGAAAAAAATGAAGATGAAGAAAGACACAATGTCTAAAATGTAATCGTTTTTTTCAAACAAACCAAAAGCGCCCCGGTCAGTTGACCGGGGCGCTTTTGGTTTGAAACAGCTCAATGAAAGCTTATTTGAAGTTAAGGGAGCCTGTTGTGCCGGGTAACAGTTCGGTACCTGTATTTAAGGGACTGTTTGAAAATAAAAACGTTGCCATTTCGAACGACAGTGAGAAATCTTCTATAAGCAGCCCGGCTCTGCAAGCTGCTTATTGCCCGGCGAAGAGGATTTCTCACTGTCGTTCGAAATGACAAAGCAGGGTATAACTACATTATTTGACTATTCTTAGATAGTATTTAAGTAAATTGCTTTATAATTTACCACTATTGCATTGAAGCTATGCGCTCAAAGCGCTAATGTTTCACCAATGGCAGGCAGCTTTAAATTCAGGCCGGCCTTGATGAACTTTTCTTTGGCCTCTTCTGCACTGATTTTAATAGCCGGGAAGGTATCATAATGGATGCCGATGATGTTTTTGCAATTGATGAAGTCCGCCGCCTTGATGGCATCGTCAATGCCCATGGTATAGTTATCGCCGATGGGCAGCACCGCCCAGTCGAGGTTTTCATCAGCCAGCAGCTTCATGTCATAACTCAGAGCGGTATCGCCGGCAAAATACAGTTTCTTACCGCCGCCGGCAATGATGTAGCCTGCCGGGTTGCCGCCGTAGCTGCCATCGGGCATGGAACTGGAATGCAGGGCGGTTACCATTTTAACACGGCCAAAATCAAAGTTGTAAGCGCCGCCTAAATTCATGGCATGGGCATCGGCAATGCCTTTACCGGCCAGCCAGCCCGCAATTTCGGCAATGGCAACTACCCTGGCGCCGCTGTTCTTCTGAATTTCAAACAAGTCGGCCATATGGTCAGCGTGCCCGTGCGACAGCAGGATATAGTCGGGCCGGATGGTACCAATGTCAATGTGCCTGGCCAGCTCGTTGGGCGTAATAAAGGGATCGAACAATAGCTGCTTGCCATTTACCTCCAGCTCGAAGGCGGCATGGCCGTAGTAAGTGAATTTCATAAATAGGGTATCGTCAGATTTTTTTGTCGGGAGGATAACAAACAGCCGCCCTTATAGATTGCAGGAAACGCATATAAACTTAAGGCGACCGCGCTGCCGATAAAAATATGGCTTTTCAGGCACGGGTGTTCACGTTCACGGAGGTGTGAACACCCGTGAACGTTCATGAACACTGACACCATCGTGCCAACAGCCAGCTTATGGTATGGCTGCACTACTCTCAAATTTTAATTTTCTGTTTGGCTGCCTGCGCTTCACGTACCGAAGCGGCTACCTTTTTGATAAACAAGTAATTGGCCGAGCCGCCAATAACGGCGCCTACCACAGGCACCAGGCGCTCGGCGGTTTTGGAGCCCACATTGATCATCAGCTTTTCAGCTACTTCTTCCATCAGGTTTTTAGTCAGCGTCATGCCGGTATCTACTTTCAGGGAGGCGGCCACAATTTTAAAGAAATCCTCAAAGCGGAGTTCGTACCTGCCGGTATGGTAATAGGATACCGCCATGGTTACCCTGAACTGCTGTGTGATGAGGTTAACCATATCCAGCGGCACACCGATGGCCATGGTAGCTATACCACCCGCCCCGGTAATCAGGCCCGACCCGGCGGCCAGCAGGGCACACTGGTTAATAAATTTATCCAGCCCCAGCTGATCAACCCCCTTTTTTATGCCCAGCTGGTCTATCCGGTTAAATATCTGCTGAAAGCCGCCTTTGGCGAGCCGGGCAGTGCCGTCCTTTAACCGGGTTCGCAGCTTATCCAGCTGCAATGCCGGCATTTGCATCCTGCCGAAATTGATATCGGGTAACTTAAGTTTACGCATGGGCTTGTTATTTCGTAAAGCAGCGCTATTTCCATGCCACAGATGTGCAGCCAACACTCAAGGCAGAGCAACAGCACATTGTAACGATTTAAAAACAGATGAAGGCATCCGGCCGTAAAGCCATAACTTTACGGCTCATCAATCCCTGTATATTGCATGTTAGCCGACCGGCTGAAAGCCGCTACCGAAACCAACCATCAGCAACTCGAAAAGCAGCTGGTGCTCCGAATGAAAGCCATCAGCACAAAGCCTGAGTACGCCGCCCTGCTGCAGCTGTTTTATACTTACTTCGGCGGACTGGAAGAGCAGATTGGCCGGCATATAAACGCGAGCCACCTGCCTGATTATGCAGGCCGCCGAAAAACCGAAGCCCTGGCGGCAGACATCAGGGCCCTGGGCAGCGCCCCGGAAGCCAAGGCAGAGGGCGATGATCTGCCCCCGCTGCATAACGCACTGCAGGCCTTCGGAGCTTTGTATGTTATAGAAGGCTCAACGCTGGGCGGGCAAATCATCAGTAAAATGATGGCCAGGCAGCTTGGGCTGGAAGGTGATGAGGGCCTTACTTTTTTCAGTGGTTACGGCGAGCATTCCATACCCATGTGGAACGCTTTTAAGCAAGCGCTCAACATTCAGGCTAAAACTCCGGCCGAGGAAGATGAGGTAATCGCCTCTGCTGATAATACCTTTGTAAAATTTAAGTTATGGATGGAAAAGCAGGGCCGTTTAACCAGCCGTTTAAATTAAATACTGTTTAATTACATTTTTTATTTATTAAATTTGTACATATACCTACACGTTCTGTTTACCGCATGGATAATAATTTAACTAAAAGAGTTGTCATTTTCGATGATGACGAAGACATACTTTCCATCTGTTCATACATTCTGGAAGAGCAGGGATGGGAAGTTCACACCTTTACAGATTGCAACAATATCACTGAAAAGGTTTCCTCTATTTCGCCCGACGTGATTTTAATGGATAACTGGATTCCCGACTCAGGCGGCATCATTGCTACGCAAACCTTAAAAAAGGATGATGAGCTAAGAAATATTCCGGTAGTTTATTTTTCGGCCAACAGCGATATTCAGCTACTGGCCGACCATGCCGGCGCTGAAACCTACCTGGCCAAACCATTTGATCTGGAGGAATTAGAAAAAGTGATTAACAACGTACTGGTAAAGAATTAACCTTCTGTATCAATCCCGCTTAATACATAAAAAGCCTTAGCTCTGTTAGCTAAGGCTTTTTTGCTGGCAGGCTGCACAGGCCGGCCCATCAATCTGTTCCGCCGGGAGGGCCGCCGGGACCGCCGCCGCCAGGGCCGCCCCCGCCGGGAGGGCCGCCGCCAAAACCGCCGCGGCGAAAGCCACCGCGGCCATCATCCTGCCCGGGCGCTTTACCTGCAAATTTTTGCAGCCTGATGGTTAAGGTAAGCAGATAATACCGGCCCAAACGGTTGGTAAGCGTTTGTGTGTTTGATGCCGCTGTGTAGCTGGTAGAATACCCTGTATTCTGGTTAAAAATATCAAAAACGGTAGCCCGCAGGGTAGCCAGGTGGTTTTTCAGAAAGCGACGCTCCACATAGCCGCTCAGAATGTTCGGGTTGGGTACCGGAATGCTGTAGCCGGAATTAACGGCGCGGCTGAAATCATAGCTGACCGTCCAATCCTTCCACAAATAATTTTTTCCGTTAACGCCGAAAGTAAGGGTGCGGATGTTACCGCCAACGTTTGTGGCCGCAGGCACCGTATTGGTGGAGTGGTTAATGGCATAGTTGGTAAACACCTGCACATCAACTACATCGGTAATATCAGTTCTGAAACGGAGGCCGGGTGTTACTACCAGCGCTTTATTAATGTTGTGCAACGTAGTGCGTACGTTATTGCTATCAACTGTTGAGTTGTAGCCTGTACTGTTGATATAGCTGGCACTGCCGGTTAGGTACAGGTTAAATTTACGGTTATCAAATGGCTTGCCATACACCACGTTGCCGCTCAGGGTATGATAGCCGTTATCGTTCAGGTACTCAGTTTTATAAGTATTCTGCAAATTTTTCAGGAAAGGGTTGGCAGCTAAAACAGCCGCGCTTAACCTTCCGTAAGTAATGGTGTTGTTAACAATCTGATTATCTACCGCCGTGTATTGCAAACGGGTAAACAGAATGTTACCGGTTTGTATGCTGAACTTATTATAGCTTAAATTAAAGGTATTAGTGTAGTAAGGCTTCAGGTTAGGATTGCCCTGCACCGGAAACTGCGGGTTCGAAATATCAATAATGGGTTGCAGCTGGCTGTAAGTGGGCTGGCTGCTGGTACCGCTGTAATTGAAATTTAAGGTATTGCTGCGGGCAAAATTGTAAACAAACCGCGCCGTTGGCGAAAAATTAACCGTACTGGTATGCGTACTGCCGTTGTAGGCAATACCCTCTATCTGCGCGGTAGCAATAGAGCTTGGTGAGCGCCCATCTAAAGTGGCAGGTAAAATACCGGCGCCTACGGTTAAATTATACTTTTTATCCTGTATATGGTAGTTCAGCGCCACGCGGTTGGTAATGAAGGTATAATTATAATTGTTGGTGAGCAGCTGATAATTAACAAACTGGTTATCGCTGGTCAGCGTATCGGTTACCTGAGCACTTGTGGTATAAGAGTGATTGAAGGAATAGTTCAGCTCTAAAACTGATAAGCGGCCCAGCGGCTCAATATAGGAAAAGGTAGTACCGTAAGTATTGGTTTTACTGTTGCTGATGATGGATTCATTGCGCGGAATACCCAAGCTGCCGGATAATATATTGGTGATGGGGTTTTGCGTCTGGTCGCTCTTGCTGGTACCGGCGGCAAAGTTAATGCTTAAATTACGCCTGTGCGGAAACTTATGGTTATACAGCGCCGTAATATTAAATGACGGCGATGAAGAGTTGGCATAGGTGTCGCTGAAATAGTTCAATCCTTTCTGCTGGTTGTAAACAGAATCATGCGAGGTGGTCAGGGATTTAGCGTAGCTGTAATTGGGCGTAACCTTTAAATAGTTTGAGGTATCGGGCCGCCATTCAATATTATAAGTGAAGCGATGGTTGATGTTATTGTCGTTTTCAACGCTGTACTGGTTGTTCACGCTCGCCGGCGTACCAGGCGGCACGTTGAAGGATTGCAGGGTAGTGGTATTGGTAAACACCGAATTATCAGAAAAACTGTAGCTGCCATAAGTAGTTACGTGCTTTCCATACTGATCGCGGTAGTTAAAGCCAAAGGAGCGGGCATTGGTTAAACCATCCTGCGTGGTTACCAGGCCGCCGCCCGCACCGCCGCCCCGGGCAGCATTGCTGCGACCGCCGCCTACACCGCCCCCGCCGCCAAAGCCGCCGCCTGCTCCGCGCCCCCCGCCAAAACCGCCGCCTCCGCCATTGTTGGAGTTGAAAGAGAAGGTATTGGCGTTGGTGTTGTTCAAACTTCCCAGCACAGCAATCTGCTGGTCGCCTTTAAAGTTGAACAAGTTAGCATTAAACAGGTACCGGTTATTTTCTGCCTGCGGCTTAGGCAGGGCATCGGCGCCATCGCCGCCGGTGGCATTTAAAAAGTACCCGTAATTTTTATCCTTGCGGATAGTAATATTCAAAATCTTCTGCGTATCGCCGGTTCTGATACCGGTTAAATTAGCCTGGTCGCCCGGATCATCAATTACCTGCATGTTTTCCACAACGTCTGCCGGCAGGTTCTTGGTAATAGTCTGCACGTCGCCGCCAAACACATCCTTGCCGTTAATACGCACCTTGGTAATGGATTGTCCCTGTGCCGTAACGTTGCCGTTGGCATCTACATCAACGCCGGGCAGCTTTTTCAATAAATCCTCAACCGGGGCGCCTTCGCGCACCTTATAGGCACTGGCTGTATATTGTACGGTATCTTCCTTTACCACCACAGGGTCCTGCTTGCCTACAATGGTTACCGCCTTTAACTGGCGTGATTCGGCATGTAAAATGATGATGCCCAGTTCGGCCGCCTTGCCTTCATTGGGTACGGTAAAGTGCTTCCGTACCGTTTCATAGCCTATGGATTTAATAAGCAGCGTAACATTACTGCCCTTTACTGCCGGAAATATAAACCGCCCGTCGCCATTGGCACTGGTTACCACGCTGTCACCCTTTTCAGAGGTAAGCTGTACGATACTGCCCGGCAGGGTTTGCTTGGTTGAGTCGGCAATGGTACCCAATACCGGCCTGCCGTTTTGTGCATAAATGCAGGTAACTGAAAAACAGAGGATTGGCAACAGGAATAAAAATCTTTTCATAAATGAACATACAGGAATTACAATGCTGAATCAATTATTGACTATTACATTGTGAGACTGCAAAAGTTCAATAAGTTTACACTAAATACATAAAAATCATATCATTGTTACAGGAAAATATAAAAAGCCGGATAAACCGGCTTTTTATAACACTAAATATAATAAAACGTAACTGAAATTAATTGATATTTAAATATGGGGCTACAGCACGTGCATCGAGTACATTGATGCCCGGGTGGGCTGCTGCTAATTTAACAGCCGCCATGCCTGATATAACAGCCACCTTAATATCCAAACCGCCGGAACTGAAGTTGGCTTTCAGATTTACGTAACCTACGCCATAGCTGTTTAAGGTAAGCGTACGGTCGGCCTCGCTGTAAGGCAGGGCATACCAGCTGCTGTCGCCGCTTACCCTGAAATAAACCAGTACTACACCATTATCCACAATATCCTGCGTAATTGCCGGCACCGAGAGATGAGTAAAACCGGTTAACGATACGGTTTGGTTGGTAAGCAGATAGGTATTTACATTATTAGCGCCATCCTTACCGTCGGCACCTGTGGCGCCCGTTGCACCCGTTGCCCCTGTTTCACCCTGCGGACCAGCAGCACCCGTTGCTCCTGTGGCGCCGGTTGCCCCTACAGCACCCGTTGCTCCCGTAGCTCCGGCTGTGCCTGCGGCACCAGTGGCGCCTGTAGCTCCGGTGGCACCCTGCGGGCCGGTAGCACCTGTAGCACCTGTAGCTCCGGCAGCACCAGTTGCGCCTGTAGCACCCGTTTCGCCCTGCGGCCCTTGCGGGCCTGCCTTTTTACTGCACGACGAGGCAGCCAGCAAGGCAGCAATTAAGCCAATGAACAGGTAATGATTTATTTTCATAGGTTCTTGCTTTGAATTGAGATTGACGCTTCTATACGGCTCAATTTCAATTAGGTTGCACAAACCCGCTGTAAAATGTGCGGCCTTAAAATGCTGGCAGGCTCTTTACTGCCGCTATACGCTCAGCACAGGTTTTGGTTTACCGTTTATTTGAAAAAAGTTATAAACAATAATTATAAACATTTCGTTATCTTATTCAAATATTAACTTATGAACAACGCGGCAGCAAATTTGCACTCTCTGGTGCATAACTGGATTGATGGCATCGGCTTTCATTTAAATTCATCACAGGTTAATGGTAAAAACAATACTACCACCAACCATTATTACTTTGAAACCTTCAATATTTTTGAGAAGGCGAAAAGCGATGATCCCGAAAAATCGAGGTTTACGTGTTTTGATGCTTACGGCGAGCAAATTAAAGTGAAATCACTGCTGGATATCCAGGCTGCCTTCTTTGAAAATATCAGTCAGCTCAAATAGCAAGGCTTTGCTGGTTGCTTTGGATAAGTAAGCCGGTAACAGCAGTTTACTTTGCCCTGCTGTATCTTGTTAGCATCACCGCACCTCTTTCTTTGAGGCCGGATCGAATTATTATATTCCTTCGCGGTTTACTTTTCAGCAGCTTCTTTCAGGTTTCCCTTTAAATGCGGGTTCTGTGCGGGCAGCTTGCTGGTTTCCTCTTCAACTTCCTCCTGCTTAACATGCACGGCATAAGGTGCAGGTTCAATGGTGCTGCCATTAGCCTCGGCATATACCTGCGTAAATTCCGCACCGATATACAGGATAGCGGCTGTATAATAAATCCATACCAGCAGTACAATGATAGAGCCGGCTGCACCATAAGCGGACCCTTGCGCCGAATACTGCAAATACAGGCTGATAAGATATTGCCCCAGCATAAACATCAATGCGGTGAAAAACGCCCCGGAACGTACATCCTTCCACTTAATTTTAGCGTCGGGCAGTACTTTAAAAATAACGCCGAACAGGGTTGCAATAACAATAAATGAAAGCGCCAGATTGATACCGCTGAATATCCAGATGGTAATACCGGGTAAAAAATGCTGCAGCTTGTTACTTATGGCATGAATTATAAAATTAACCAGCAGCGAAGCCATCAGCAAAAAGCCTAACCCGCCGATAAGCGAGAAAGACAGAAAGCGGTTAGTAATAATTTTCAGCCATCCCCTTTTGGGCTTGGCCTTAACCCGCCATATAATATTTAATGAGTCCTGTATTTCTAAAAACAAGCTGCTGGCGCCAATAAGCAGGGTTATAATACCCGAAACCAGCGCAAGCCCCGTTTTGCCCGAAAACTGCAGATTCTTCACAACGTCCTGTATTTGTGCAGCAGCGCTTGAGCCTACATACCGCTGTATCTGCGGATAGAGGCTGTTGGTTGCAGCATCATGGCCAAAGAACAAGCCGGCCAGTGAAATAATAAGTATCAGTAGGGGGGCTATGGAAAATACGGTATAATAAGCCAGCGAGGCGCTGAGCTTTAATCCGTTATCATTGGAAAAGTTGGAGAAAGTAGCAATCAGCACTTTCCATAATTCCTTTAAATATGCTTTAGTGAAAATCTTCATACACAGTTTTTAAAACTTTTACAGCTGCGTTGGCTGCCGCCGGCATCCTGTTTTTTTAAGTAATACTCTTATTACAACAAGATTAACGCCAAAGTTTTTATCTGTGTATTTAAATGCTGCCATTACAATCCAACTTATCAGTTAGCTGCTGCATCAAAGCAACATTATCGGTTAGATACAATCAGCAGATCCAAATCCTTGCAGGGCAGGTTGAACCGCTCGGCCAGGTGCTTATTAGTCAGGTGTCCGTTATAAATATATACGGCATTGCGTACGCCTGCCTTTTGCCATATTACATTGCCGATGCCGCCGTTTTCGCCGATATCAAGCAAAATGGGAGTAAATATATTGGTTAAGGCGTAGGTAGCCGTGCGCGCCACGCGAGAGGCAATGTTAGGCACACAATAATGTATCACCTCGTACTTGCGGAATACCGGATGTGTATGGTTGGTTACCTCTGAAGTTTCAAAGCAGCCGCCCTGATCAATGCTCACATCAATAATTACCGAGTTGGGTTTCATGTGGCTTACTGTTTCCTCCGTTACAATGCAGGGGCTGCGGCCATCCTCCGCACGCATGGCGCCAATGGCTACATCGCAGGTGGTAACGGCCTTTTCCAGTACAATAGGCTGCATTACCGAGGTAAATACCCGGTTACCAATACTATTCTGCAAACGGCGCAGCTTGTAAATGGATGGGTCAAAAACCTTTACCTGCGCCCCTAAGGAAAGCGCTGTACGGGCCGCCAGTTCACCCACGGTGCCGGCCCCTAATATTACAATTTCTGTTGGCGGCACGCCGGTTACCCCGCCCAGCATCAGCCCCTTGCCATTAAATACATTACTCAGATATTCAGCAGCTATCAGTACAGAAGTTGCGCCTACAATTTCACTCATGGCACGAACCACGGTAAGGATATTGCCTTCATCGCGCAGATGTTCGTAGGATAAGGCAGTTATCCGCTTGCTGAGCAGCGCCTGCAGCGTATCCGCCTTCATGGTTGACATCTGCAATGCTGATATTAAAATCTGACCGGGCTTCATCAGCTCAATCTCGGGCAGCATGGGCGGAGCTACCTTGATCACAATATCAGCTTCATAAACCGATTTGCTGTCGTACACAATTTTGGCGCCCTGCTCGCTGTAATCCTTATCAGAAAAATTGGCAGCCTGCCCGGCGTTGCTTTCCAGCATTACCTCGTGCCCGTTATTGACCAGCAGGGCCACCGATAGCGGCGTTAGGGCGATGCGATTCTCCTGAAAGGAGATTTCGCGCGGAATGCCGATGTATAAGGCGTTCTTTTTGTTCTTAACCTCCAGCATTGACTCCTGCGGCTGCATCATAGCCTGCCTGGCAATGTCAGAAAATCCGCTGTATAACCCTGTGCTCATTCGTTTCTGTTTTCCGGCTGATGAAGATACGCAAAACCCTTGTATATTATACTAAATGTTTTCAATACGGATATGCCGTGTTTGCTGCTCCCCGACGGTGATGGCAATTTGAATATAATGCTCAGGCAGCAAGCCGTCTATTTTCTCAGGCCATTCAATAAAACAATAATCGCCCGAATAGAAATACTCTTCATAGCCCATGTCCAGGGCCTCGGTTTGAGTTTTCAGCCGGTAGAAATCAAAGTGATAAATTTTGCCTTCCCTGCCCTTGTATTCATTAACAATGGAAAACGTGGGGCTGGTAGCCTGCTCTGTTACCCCCAGCTGCCGGCAAAGCTCCCGGATAAGTGTGGTTTTACCAGCGCCCATTTCGCCATAAAAAAGAAAGATTTTATTTTGCCCGCTCTGTAGGATAGTTGCGGCAACAGCAGAAAGCTCTGCCAAACTGTATGTAGTCATTATTTTTTGTAAAGTATCAGTTCCAAAGCCTCTACATTACCAAATGCTTTATCAGCAGAAATAAAAGGATAATTGAGCACCAGTGCTGATGCAGCAATAATGCTGTCTGGTAACTTCAAAACGCCGGATTGACGCAACTCAATGGTTTGATGCTTGATTTTATCATTTATGTCAATAATTGTTACGGATTGCAGAAAATCACTCAATACTTCACGGTCAGCTCCAGTCATACTTTTAGCTGAGTATAAATCAATTTCTGTAATGAATGAAACAAATAAATTTTGATTGTCTAATAAATCGGCCAGGTTGGCATCGCCGTTTAACAGGTATATACAGATGTTGGTATCAATAAAAATATTACTTCCATTCATCGCGTAACCGCTTTTGAATTACCAGAGCATCTTCATCAAACTTTACCGCCCCGCAAAACCTGCGGGCATTAAAAGTTTTTTTTAATTGCTTCCTGGCCAGTAACTTTTTCACCGATTCAATATCGCCTGTATTGTTTATTTCCACTACCATGCCCAAATTTACTAAAAAATTCCGGTAACTGCTACTTGGGGCCATAGGTGGCAATAGGCACAATCATTTCCTCCAGGGATACTCCGCCGTGCTGGAAGGTTTCGTTATAAAAGTTCACAAAGTGGTTGTAGTTGTTGGGATATACAAAATAGCTGTCGCCCTTGGCAAATACAAAGCTGGAGCTTACGTGCAGGCGCGGCAGCATTACATCGGCCGGGTTGCGCACATGGAACACCTCCTTAGCGTTAAAATTGAGGTTTTTACCCTGCTTGTAACGCAGGTTGGTATTGGTGTTGCGGTCGCCGATAATTTTGCTGGGGGTTTTTACCTTAATGGTTCCATGATCGGTAGTTAAAACTACGCGCACTTGCTTCTGAGCCAGAAACTTCAGCAGATCGAGCAGGGTAGAATGCTCGAACCAGGAAAGGGTAAGGGAGCGGTAGGCCGAATCATCACTGGCCAGCTCGCGGATCATATTCATATCCGTGCGGGCGTGCGACAGCATATCCACAAAATTGTAAACCACCACATTCAGGTCGTTTTTCATCAGGTTGTTAACCGATTCATTCAGCGCCCGGCCTTCATCCAGGTTTAATATCTTGTGGTACGAGTACTTGATATCCTTGCGCACCGAGCGCTTAATCTGGTCGCCCAGAAAGCTCTCCTCGTGCAAGTTCTTACCGCCCTCATCCTCATCATTCTGCCACATGCCGGGGAAGCGCTTTTCCATTTCAATAGGCATCAGCCCGGCAAAAATGGCATTGCGGGCGTACTGCGTAGCGGTTGGCAAAATACTGTAATAGGTATCCTCTTCCTCCAGCCTGAAATATTCGCTGATGATGGAATTAATAATCCTGAACTGATCGTAGCGCAGGTTATCAATCAGGATAAAAAATACCGGGCCGGCATCCAGCCTGGGGAATACCTTTTTCCTGAACAGCTGATGGGAGAACGTAGGCGCCTTATCGGGCGTTTTCAGCCAGTCTATATAATTCCGCTCTACAAACTTGCAGAACTGAGTATTGGCCTCGGCTTTTTGCAGGGTCAGTATTTCGTGCATGCCGGCATCTTCCAGGCGTTCCAGCTCCAGCTCCCAGTAAATCAGTTTTTTATATACATCTACCCATTCCTGGTAGCTCAGGTTATCATTCAGCGTCATACCGAGGTTCCGGAAATCCTGCTGATAGGCCATGGTGGTTTTTTCGGTAACCAGCCGCTTGTTTTCAGTCAGCTTCTTAATGGTAAGCAGTACCTGCCTGGGGTTTACCGGCTTAATCAGGTAATCATCTATGCGCGAGCCGATGGCATCCTCCATCATAGGCTCCTCTTCATTCTTGGTAATCAGTACTACAGGCACGTCGCCGTTGATGTTTTTAATCTGGCTCAGGGTTTCCAGGCCGGTTAAGCCGGGCATATTCTCATCTAAAAAAACAAGGTCGTAAAAACTGCCTTTAAAGGCTTCAACGGCATCGGTGCCGTTGGTTACCGTTGTTACCTTATATCCCTTTTCATTAAGCAGCAGAATATGGGGGCGCAGCAAATCAATTTCATCATCGGCCCATAAAATAGTAGTGTCTTGCATCGTTGTGGCTGTGTATAGTGAGTTTATAACTTATCAGGCCTCTGTTTGTTGTAATATTTGTATTGAAATTAACAAATATTAACACCTGTATAGTGTACGGTTTATATTAATTTAACACATTTGCAGCGTACTTTACGGCACCCTTGAACAAGAAAAAACTTATCAATGACCCGGTGTATGGTTTCATAACCGTGCCTACAGATTTAGTGTTTGATTTAATTGAACATCCTTATTTTCAGCGTTTAAGATATATTAAGCAGCTGGGCATGACGCACCTGGTATATCCCGGGGCGCTGCATACCCGCTTTCATCATGCCCTGGGCGCCATGTACCTGATGGGGCTGGCTATTGAAACTTTGTGTAACAAGGGGCAGGACCTTACCGATGAGGAGGAAGAAGCCGTAACCATTGCCATTTTGCTGCACGATATTGGCCATGGGCCCTTTTCACATGCGCTGGAACAGCATATCGTACAGGGTATATCGCACGAAGATGTTTCGGTATTGCTGATGGATAAGCTGAACCGCATTTTCGGCGGCCGCTTAACTATGGCTATCAGTATTTTTAATGATACTTACCCTAAGCGCTTCCTGCACCAGCTGGTATCGAGCCAGCTGGATATGGACCGGCTGGATTACCTGAACCGCGACAGCTTTTATACCGGCGTATCTGAAGGTATCATCAGCTCGGAGCGCATCCTGAAAATGCTCCGCGTGGCGGATGACAGTATTGTGGTGGAGGAAAAAGGCATTTACTCGGTAGAAAGCTTTCTGGTTGCCCGCCGGCTGATGTACTGGCAGGTATATCTGCACAAAACGGTTACCTCGGCCGAGCAGCTGCTGGGGCGTATTTTAATGCGTGCCCGTATGCTGGCCTTACAGGGCGCTCAGCTTTTTTCTACTCCGGCGTTAAACCATTTCCTGGTCAATAACATCTCAAAGGAGATGTTCATGCATGAAGACCATCATATAGAAACTTTTACCTGCCTGGATGATACTGATATTATGGCTGCCGTAAAGGTATGGATGAGCAGCGAGGATAAGGTGCTGGCCATGCTTTGCCGCAATTTTATACACCGCCGGCTTTACCATGTTGATATTACCAATGAGCGCCCCAACCCGGTTTTAGTGGAGGAATTATGCAGCCGGGCTATGAAAACCTATGGCATCAGCCAGGAGGAAGCAGGATATTTTGTGTTTACAGACATTATCAGCAACAATGCCTACAAGGTTGACGACGCCAAGATAGGCATCCTGATGAAGGACGGCAGTGTGCGGGATATTACCGTAGCCAGTGATAACTCAACGCTGGAAGCGCTGGCTAAAACGGTAGAAAAATATATTTTATGTTATACCAAAGACCTTGTTTAAAACGTATTGAGGCTGATGGATATAATTTGCTGCTTAATAATTAACCTTTAAATTTGCCCGATGCAATTTACTGCCCAGGAGATAAGCTTAATGCTCAACGGAACGGTTGAAGGTGATGCTGCGGCAGTCATCAGCCAGCTATCAAAAATTGAGGAAGCTGCCTCAGGGTCATTGTCTTTTCTGGCCAACCCCAGGTATGAGCAGCATATCTATACCACCAATGCCACGGCAGTAATTGTAAACCGCGATTTGGCGCTGGCCGAACCGGTTAAGGCCACCCTTATCCGGGTGGATAATGCCTACAGTGCCTTTTCCGTTCTGCTTGAAAAATATAACGCTGTACAATTAAACAAAACCGGGATAGAGGAGCCGCATTACATCCATCCGTCGGCACAGATAGGCGCACAGGCCTATATAGGCGCTTTCAGCTACATCGGCCCTGATGTAAAAATTGGCAGTAACTGCAAAATTTACCCGCATGTTTACATTGGCGATAACGTCATCATCGGTGATAACGTGACCCTGTTTGATGGCGTTAAAATTTATTTCGACTGCGTGCTGGGCAGCAACATTATTGTACACGCCGGCGCAGTCATTGGCAGCGATGGCTTTGGCTTTGCACCCCAGCCCGATGGCAGCTACACTAAAATAAGCCAGATCGGCAATGTAATTATTGAGGACGATATTGAAATAGGCGCCAATACCACCATTGATCGCGCTACCATGGGCTCAACCATTATTCGCCGCGGCGTGAAGCTGGATAACCTGATACAAGTAGCCCACAATGTAGAGATCGGGCATGATACCGTTATGGCCGCACAAACCGGCGTGGCAGGCAGTTCAACCGTAGGCAGTAACTGTGTTATCGGCGGGCAGGTGGGCATTGTGGGCCACCTCTCTATAGCCAACGGCAGCCAGCTGCAGGCCCAGACCGGGGTTAACAGCTCTATTAAAGAGGCCAACAGAAAGTGGGGCGGCACACCGGTACAATACTACCAGAATTTCCTGCGGTCGAGCGTGATACACAACCGCCTGCCGGAAATGGAAAAGAAGATTACAGAATTGGAAAAAATTATAGCAGAACTGCGCAGCCATCTGGATGTAAAAGCCGGTATCTGACCGCATCAACTTTATATGAACGTAAAACAAAGAACCATTAAGGCGCCGGTTTCAGTATCGGGTACCGGGCTGCATACCGGCGAGAGCGTAACGATGACTTTTAACCCGGCCCCGGAGAATCATGGGTTCAAGTTCAGGAGGATTGACCTGGAGGGCGCTCCTGTTATCGATGCCGACGTTGATAATGTAACCGATACCTCGCGCGGAACTACCATTACTCAAAACGGCGCCAGTGTGAGTACCATAGAGCATGTGCTGGCAGCATTGGTGGGCCTGGAGGTTGATAACATACTGGTTGACCTGGATGGCCCCGAAACTCCGATTATGGACGGCAGCTCCATGGCCTTTGTAGATGCCATGAGCCATATAGGTTTTGCCGAGCAGGATGCTGAGCGAGAGTATTATCATATTCCTTACAATATACATTACACCGAGCCTGACCGTAAGGTGGAGATGGTGGCGATGCCGCTGGATGATTACCGCTTTACCTGCATGGTGGATTATAATTCGGCTGTTTTAGGCACCCAGCATGCCAGTATTTCTACCCTGAGTGAGTTTGAAAAGGAAATAGCCTCCTCCCGTACGTTTTGTTTTTTGCACGAGCTGGAAATGCTGCTGAAGCACAACCTGATTAAGGGCGGCGACCTCAATAATGCCATTGTAGTGGTTGATAAGGAAGTGGACGAGGAGGAGTTGGCTCACCTGGCTAAGCTGTTTAACCGCGAGGGTATTGAGGTGGCTCCGCAGGGTATTTTGAATAATATAGAGCTTCGCCATCAGAATGAGCCTGCCCGCCACAAGCTGCTGGATATGATAGGTGATTTAGCCTTGGTGGGCGTACCGCTGCGGGGCCACATTATGGCCGCCCGCCCCGGCCATGCGGCCAACGTTGCCTTTGCCAAAAAAATTAAAACGTTGATTAAAAAGGAGCGCAACCGCAAGCACGTTAAGGTTTACGACCCCAACACCAAGCCGGTATATGATACGGTGCAGATTATGAATATACTGCCACACCGCCCGCCTATGCTGTTGGTTGATAAAATTATTGAGTTAACCAAAACGCATGTGGTAGGCGTAAAGGGCGTTACTATGAATGAGCCGTTTTTTGCCGGGCATTTTCCGGGGGCGCCGGTAATGCCGGGCGTACTGCAAATTGAGGCGATGGCCCAAACCGGGGGCATACTGGTATTGAATACCGTACCCGACCCGGAGAACTATTTAACCCTGTTTCTGAAAATCGAGAATGCCAGGTTTAAAGATAAGGTTTTGCCCGGTGATACGCTGATTTTCCGCTGCGACCTGATAGCGCCTATCCGCCGCGGCATAGCTCAGATGAAGGGCATCGGCATGGTGGGCGAGAAGGTGGTGGTAGAGGCAGAACTGATGGCACAGATTGTAAGATATAAAGAAACCCAGGCATGATTCAGCCATTAGCATACATCCATCCGCAGGCAAAAATTGCAGATACCGTAGTTATTGAACCTTTTGTTACCATCCACAAAAATGTGGAGATTGGCGATGGCACCTGGATAGGCTCCAATGTAACCATTATGGAGGGCGCACGCATCGGCAAAAACTGCCGCATATTTCCGGGCGCCGTTATTTCCGCCATCCCGCAGGATTTAAAGTTCAAGGGTGAAAATACCCTCACTATCATCGGCGATAACACCACCATCCGCGAATGCGTAACCATAAACCGCGGCACTCAGGATAAGTGGAAAACTGAAATAGGCAGCAACTGCCTCATTATGGCCTACTGCCACGTAGCGCATGATTGTGAGGTGGGCAACTACTGCATATTTTCCAATAACACTACGCTGGCCGGCCACATCAGCGTTGGCGATTATGTGGTGCTGGCAGGCATGGTAGCCATCCATCAGTTTTGTAAGGTAGGCTCGCACGCCTTTATTACCGGCGGTTCGCTGGTGCGCAAGGATGTGCCCCCCTATATTAAGGCTGCCCGCGAACCGTTATCCTACGCGGGTATTAACTCCGTAGGTTTGCGTCGCCGGGGCTTTAATGATGAAAAGATTAACGAGATACAGGATATATACCGCACCTTGTTTGTAAAGAACAACAACGTAAGCAAGGCGATGGAGATTATTGAGGCCGACTTTAAGCCAACCGAGGTGCGCGATGAAATTCTGAATTTTATCCAGGGGTCGCAGCGCGGTATCATGAAAGGCTTCGGGAGCAACTGATTGTTGTGCACAGGTTCAATGGTTCAGCAAGCAATAGCCTCATACTGCACTAAACCTGATGAACGCCTGATTCTATGAACCGCCTCTCTATATTCTTTGATAACACCGGCCGCCGTTATAACCGCGACTGGATCTTCAGGGGGATTAACTACACTTTCAGCACCGGAGAAAGCTATGCCGTGCTCGGGCCTAACGGGTCGGGCAAATCCACGTTGCTGCAGGTGCTCAGCGGCAGTTTATCGCCCTCTGAGGGCACGCTTTCCTACTCACTGAACGGCCAGCCGCTGGATGCGGAGAATGTATATCAGCACGTAAGCCTTGCCGCCCCTTACCTGGAGGTGATTGAGGATTTTACGCTGCTGGAAATGATTGATTTTCATTTTCAGTTTAAGCCCCTGTTAGCCGGCATTGCCAAAAAGGATATCATCGGGCTGCTGGATATGCAGAATAGCCGGCACAAGCCCATCCGTTATTTTTCTTCGGGCATGAAACAGCGCCTTAAACTTATCCTGGCTTTTTGTGCCGATACCCCGCTGCTGATGCTGGATGAGCCCACCTCAAACCTGGATGCGCAGGGCGTAAGCTGGTATAACGGCCTGGTAGCGCAGTTTGCCGCCGGGCGCTTAACCCTGGTAGGCTCTAACCAGGAACAGGAATACGGCTTTTGCCGGCATCACCTGCACATTACCGACTATAAAGTACGCTGAGCGCATAATGCTTGTTTGTTTGCGGTTAAGTGCCTAAGTTTGCGCTTCATTAACGATTTTATGGCCAAAGCATCAGAAATAAAGAACGGGAGTATCCTGCGTTTTAACGGGGAGCTGGTTCAGGTTGAAGAATTTATACACCGCACGCCGGGCAACCTGCGTGCCTTTTATCAGGCGCGTATGCGCAACGTAAAAACAGGCAAACTGGTGGAGTACCGTTTCCGTACGGATGAGGATGTAAACATTGCCCGTGTGGAAACCAACGATTATCAGTACCTGTACGAAGATGGCAATGATTTAGTGGTAATGGATAATAACACTTACGAACAGTATAATGTGCCTAAATTTTTATTCGGCAATGCCGTTAAGTTTTTAAAGGAAGGCGCCAACGTTATTGTAGCCTTTGAAAGCGATGAGCCTATTACCGGCAAAGCCCCGGCTTCTGTTGAGCTCATTATTACCTATACGGAACCGGCCGTGGCAGGCAATACCTCTACCAACGCCCTCAAAAATGCTACGGTTGAAACCGGCGCCGAAATTAAGGTGCCCCTGTTCGTCAACATCGGCGATAAGGTAAAGGTAGATACCGAAACCGGCGCTTATGTAGAGCGGGTAAAATAATCCCTTCCTCCCGTTATTCCGGGTGATGATGATAACGCTTTGAGCAGTTTTCTGCAGGAAAATTTTTGTTGTTATCGCCCGGAATGGTAATTGTTTAAATCTGGCCTAATTGATTTTTGCCCTTGCTTAAAAAACAACTCCGGCAGCTTTATATTGCCAAAAGGCAGCAGTTATCATGGGCGGCCTACACGGCATTGAACCGGCAGTTGTTATACCAGTTTCAGCAGCTCGATTTAACCGGCATCGGCTGCATCCATTTGTTTTACCCTGCTTCGGATCGCAGGGAGCCTGATACCCTGCTCATCCGCAATTGGCTCAAAGCCGCTCACCCGCAAATCATCCGTGTTTTTCCGAAAGCTGATTTTACTGATTACACCCTGCAAAGTTATGCAGATGATGAGTACCTGCAATTAGCCGCAGGCAGCTTTGGCATTACCGAACCTGTAACCGGCACCCGGGTCGACCCTGCGCAGATAGACCTGATGATTGTTCCGCTGCTGGCCGTTGACCGGCAGGGCTACAGGGTAGGCTACGGCAAGGGCTTTTATGATCGGTTTATTGCTCAGTGCCGTCCCGATGTGCAGCTTGTAGGCTTATCATTTTTTGAGCCGGCGGAGCAGATTGATGATCTGCACAAATTTGACAGGCCGCTGCAAAGCTGCATAATGCCGGGTTACTTTAAAGTATTTAAACAGTAGCTCATCATTCCAGTTCCAGTATCACCGGGCAATGGTCCGAATGCCTGGCTTCGGGCAGCAGTGCCGCCCGCTTAATGCGGCTCTCCAGTTCTCGGGTTACCATAATGTAATCTATCCGCCAGCCCAGATTTTTGCCCCGCGCACCGGCTCTGAAACTCCACCAGGTATAATTATGCGGTTCGGGGTTCACATGCCGGAAGGTATCCACAAAGCCCGACTCTACAAACTGGTCCATCCAGGCCCGTTCCTCGGGCAAGAAGCCTGATGAGTTGGCGTTCGATTTAGGGTTATGAATATCAATCGGCTTATGGCAGATATTATAGTCGCCGCAAACTATCAGCTTGGGGTAAGCCCATTTTAACTGATTCAGGTAATCGCCAAACTTATCTAAAAAAACATATTTAAAGGCCTGCCGCTCCTCACCGCTGGAGCCGGACGGGAAGTAAACGCTCATGATGGATATATCATCAAAATCAACCCGGAGGTTACGGCCTTCCCGGTCAAATTCAGGTATGCCGCAGCCATACTCAACATGTTTTGGCGTTTGCTTAGTGAAAATGGCCGTCCCGCTGTAGCCCTTCTTTTCGGCAGGGTACCAGTAGTGCTGGTAGCCTAATATTTCCACCAAGTGCAGGTCGGTCAGCACATCGGGCGTAGCCTTAATTTCCTGCAGGCAAACCACATCGGCATCCGTGGCCTGCAGCCAGCTCAGCCAGTTTTTATTCATGGCCGAGCGAATGCCGTTCACATTATAAGTAACAATTTTCATTCACCGAAATTAATAAAACCCTCGGTAGTTGCACGTAATATTATATTTTGTGATGATATGGTTGATGTTATTATAAAAGACAGGAGGAGTTGCTTAGAGAATGTTTATGTTAAGCGATTATTATGTAATAAAGTATCCTGCAAATTACTCAGTAAACGCATATGGTAATGCCCCGCCCAATGATTGCTTTGAAGGTATCGCATTTTGCAATACCATTTCCTTTGCTTCCTGTGCTGTTAGCTGAAACATGAAATTTTCCGGAAAACGGATATAATTACGTTTGACTTGCTCCCTCAGCCTGATTGCTTTAACATCATACATATCAGCTATATCCCTATCTATCATTACCTTTTGCCCTCTGATAAAATATATTTTGCTTATAACTATTTCATCAGAAATAAGCACACCTTTAACCATATAAAATTATTTAACTGTAACTATGTTCATTTTTTGATTTAATGCAAACGACTATTATCTTTTCTCATTTGTGCAAACTTACAGTACATACGGCTCATCCATGTGCTATAGCGTTAAAAATTAATGCAGAGGGTCTGATAATAGTATCTGCCCGGGCAGATAATTGACTTAATTGCTGATCTCACCTCAAGGAATCACAACCTCCTGCCTGTTTTCCTTCATTAAAGAACCGGCGGCAACCAGGGCTATAAAAGATATGGCCGCCGCTGCCGACAGGTAATAGCCTACATAGGGCAGGCCGTATTTTTTAGCCAGCGTGGTAGCTAAGTACGGCGTTAACGAGGCGCCCAGTATGCCGGCCAGCGTAAAGCACAATGATGCGCCGGTATAGCGCACGAGGCCGGGAAGATTTCGGCTAATGCGGTGCCTATAGGCCCATAGGTGAGGCCCATTAAAAACATCCCGGCTACCTGAAACATAACGGTAACAACGATGCTGCCGGTACTGAAGAAGGGTGCGAAAAACAAGCCGAACAAGAAAATGCTTAAAGTAGCCACCACGAGCATCGGGTTACGGCCATAACGGTCGGCCACGGTTGCCGACAGGGGGATGGCTGCGCCAAAAAACAGCATGGAAATCATCTGGGCAATCAGGAAGCTGTTTTTGGAATAGCGCAGGGCGGAAGTGCCCCAGCTTAATGTAAATACGGTCATCAGGTAAAAAAGCAGGAATGTAGTAATAGTAGCCAGCGTACCCAATATAACGGCTTTGGTGTGCCGGGCAAATACGGCAACAACAGGCAGCTTTACCTGCTCATTATTTTGTACAATCTTTAAAAAATCGGGGGTTTCGGTCAGTTTCAGTCGCACGTACAGGCCCACCCATACCAGCAGGGCACTGGCTACAAACGGAATGCGCCAGCCGTAATCAAAAAACTGCCGGTTGCTCATGGTTTTATTCAGCAGCAGGAATGTGCCGCTGGATAGTAAGAAACCAATAGGTGCACCTAATTGCGGAAACATGCCATACCAGGCTTTTTTACCTTCGGGTGCATTTTCAGTAGCCAGCAGCACGGCGCCGCCCCACTCGCCGCCCAGCCCTAAGCCCTGCCCGAAGCGGAACAAGGCCAGCAGCAAGGGCGCTGCAATACCGATGGCATGATAGGTTGGCAGCAGGCCGATAGCTACTGTGGATGGCCCCATCGTCATTAAGGCGGCAACCAGGGTGGCCTTGCGGCCCTTGCGGTCGCCGAAATGCCCGAACAGGGCAGCGCCTAAAGGGCGGGCAAAAAAGGCCAGCGCAAAAGTTGCCAGCGAAGCCAGCGTAGCCGCCGTGGCATCTCCCGCCGGGAAAAACAGCCTGGGGAAAACCAGCACGGCAGCGGTGGCATATATGTAAAAATCAAAAAACTCAATGGTGGTTCCGGTCAGGCTGGCTATAAGTATGCGCCTGGCAGCATTTACCGGGTAATTATTCTGGCTCATAAAATCAATATTATTGCGGCTGAATTTTCAAACACAAATTTCCTTAATTTATATAGTTTGAATGTTATTATTTATTTCAATTTCAAAATATTATCCAACTGCCTGCATTCCTTGCTGCTCAGCAGTTCTACTTTCATCGGCACATCGGCAAGCGGGCGGTCGCGGCTGTCTTTCTTCACGGCGGCAATGCGGTCAATCATGTCCAGGCCGGCTACTACTTCGCCATAAACCGTATAGTTCTGATCCAAATGAGGTACGCCGCCTGCCGATTTATACCATTCGCGCTGCCAGGCAGGTATTTTACGGCCTTTCAGCCGGGTTTGCTCCAGGGTATCCAGCCTGCCGTCGGTAAAACGTCTGCCCTCCACCAGGTAAAACTGGCATCCGCTGGAAGCCTTTGCGGGGTTGTCATCCCGTGCTGCGGCCAGTACGCCGCGTTTATGAAACAAGCTGTCGTTAAATTCGGCCGGTATGGTATAGCCCACATCGCCGTTACCCAGTTCCGCGCCGGGTTTTGCCTTTTTAGAATCAGGGTCACCGCCCTGAATCATAAAATTCTGAATAACACGATGAAAAAGCGTACCATCATAAAAACCCTGCCTGGCAAGCTTAATAAAGTTATCCCGGTGCTGCGGCGTTTGGTTGTACAAACGGATAATACACTCGCCGTAGTCTGTTCTGATGCGTACATATTGGTTTCCGGGCGGTCTGGCATCAGCGGCAGATAAGGTAATCAGCAGCAATAGGGTCAATAACTTTTTCATGCAATGAGTTAATATGAAAGTGAACGATTAAATTAGGTTTTAAAAGTAACGGAAACCAATTTATTTAAAAGTATGAAGCTTAGTTAAAACTATCTGTTTTAAAACCGGCATCCGGGATATTCCGCAAAAAAGCCCCTGCCGGTTTAGCAGGGGCCTATGTAAGTAACAGTATTATTTGGGCTGGTTGCCTTTATATAGATTTGCCTTTGGTTGAAATATTAAAGGGGACTACTACCTTAAAACTTACATTACGGCCCATATTGAATATACCAGGCTGTACGCCTGCAGGTACATCGGGATTGTCAAAGTATTTCAGCCGGCTCATGTTCGACTGATAGCTGGCGTTAGTGAGGTTAGTGCCTTCCACAAACAATTGAAAAACAGTTTCACCTCTGGCGTTAACTATGTTACCGCCTAACCCGGCGCTTAACAGGTTGTAGCCCGCCGTATAGGTTTCGGTGCCATAGGCTGAAAAGAAGCGGTTTTGCGGGTTGTAATGATCATAACCCACAAAGGCATAGATGTTGCTGAAACTGCCCTGCTTTTTAACAAAAGTGCCCCTTAATTCTGAATGCGTATGCAGCGGCGGTATAAAAGGCAGGTACTTCAGGCTATCAGGCACGGAGCCGCCATTGCCCAGGTTGCGGCCATAAGTTAAAGCTACTGAATTGGCAAAGTGCAGCCATGGCAGGGGATGAATATCCAGGCTGATTTCGCCGCCATAAATTTTGGCTTTGGTCTGCACATAGGTAAACGTATTATAGCCTTGCGTAATTACCGGCGAGCCATCCGGATTTAATTCCTGCTGCTGAAATATGTAGTTAGAGATGCGGTTGTTAAACAGTTCCACACTGGCTGATACCGAGGGTAAGGTTAAAAACGCACCCACATCCTCCTGCAAGCTGAACTCGGGCTTAAAATTGCTGTCGCCTACGTGATAAATCTGAGAGCCGGGGTCGGGGCCGTTGGCTGATAACTCGGCAATGCTTGGCGCCCTGAAGCCGCGGGCAATGTTGCCCTTCAGCAAAAACTCATCGCTGAAGTTATAAGTAGCGCCGAAGCTGCCTGTAACGCCCGAAAAAGTTTTATTCAATGCCGCAAACTGCTGGGTTACGTTGGGAGCCGATGCAGGGTTGCTGCCGGTATAAAGCGAAGAAAAGTAGGCCTTGGAAGTGTCAATGTAAGCCGACTGGCCTTTAAACGAGCGGCTGTCATACCGGGCGCCGGCCGATAGGTCCAGTTTGCCAAAACTCTTTTTAATAATGGCAAAAGGGCCGATATCAAACTGATGATAAGCCGGTATCGGAAAATCCGTACTGTTGCTGCCCAGGCTATTGGTTTGATACATACCATTTACCCCAACAGAGGTTTCATAACCGTTGGCGATGGTAAAATTATACTTAACATCGTACGTGTAGGTATGCAACTGCAGGTTCAGGCCCGGTATGTCGCCATTTTCGGGGTGGGTAAACTCACGGCGGTGGCTATACTGATAACCCAGGTTGACAATCAGGTTGCCATTGCCCAGCCTGAAATTGCTGTTATCATAAATACGGTACAGCTGCACATGCTGATGCAGAACCGGTACATGATAAGAATTCAATTCCGAGGAAGAGACAACAGGGCGGTAGGTGTCCGAGTCGGTAATCTGCTTGGTGAACTGGCGGGTCAGCGGGTCGCGGCTGCCATCAGGTATATCCTGCTCATCATCAAAAAGAGAAGCGTTCAGGTAAGATGACCCCCATGATTTGTTCAGGCCAAGCAGTACGCGGGCATCCTTTTCCTTGTAGCCGGTTGCATATACCCGGCCATCATGCGGGTTTTGGTAATCTTTGGCTTCCTTACCCGAAATAATGGTTCCCCATACAAAGCCTTTCTGGTTTCCGTACAAACGGAAAGAGCCGTTGAGCAGATCCTGATTAGTACCATAGATACCCTGAACAGCCCCCTTAATAGTACCTTCGGGTACCGGCTGCGGCGTAAGCAGGTTAACTACCCCGCCAATAGCATCAGAGCCATAGCTTAAGCTGGCAGGCCCTTTAATAACTTCCACCCGGTCAATAGAGTTCTGGTCAACCTCAATACCGTGCTCATCGCCCCATTGCTGGCCTTCCTGGCGTATACCGTCTTCGAGGGTAACTACCCGGTTGTAACCCAGGCCGTGTATAAATGGTTTAGACACGTTAGGCCCGGTAGTAACCGCACTTACCCCGGGCAGGCTGGCAATTTCGTCAATTACGTTGCCCGAAGCAGCCCGCTGGTCGAGGTAGGTTTTCCCTACCGCAATAATGGGCACGGGGCTTCGCTTAACCTCAGTGGCCCGGCTTACACCGGTAATCACTACCTCACCGGTTTCAATGGAGGATAGGGTCATCTGGATATTCAGCACGGTAGTTTTCGCAAAGTCCACCTGCCTGTTTATAGTAGCATAACCTACCGAGCTGAATTGCACAAGGTAAGTGCCGCGCGGCACACGGTTTAATGCGTAATGGCCCTTTTCATCAGTAGCCGTACCAATTTTAAGGTCGGGAATGCGGATGGTTACACCAATAAGCGTATTACCATCGGCCTTATCGGTAACGGTACCGGTAAGGGAGCCGGTAGGCGGTAGATCTACAGGCAGGGCATGGGCACTGAGTACCACAGCCAGTAAAATATTAAGAACTCCGAATATTCGTAGTTTGAGTTTCATCATGTACAGTGATTTGCAGTAAAAATTTACTGCCGGTATAATAAATAAATTGATTGTTGCGTGCAGCTTATAAAATTTGCATGGCTAACCGGTTAACCCGCTAACCATGCCGAATCTTCGTGCACAATGAGTAATTTACTTTATACCTGTGGCGGCGCCCTGCCCGAAGCTAAAATGAGCCCGATGTACCTGAAATCCGGTTCGCCGGCATCGGCATAATAGTAGCAGGAACCGAAAACAACCGGCAAAATAACCGGGCTGTTAACCAGCATTACGGTACGATGCATGGCATCGCACAGGCCGCAGCGTTCCTTCAGTATGCTTTGAAAGGGTTTTTTATGAACTTCAAAGGTATGAAGCTTGTTATGGTGCTGATGGGCATAAACCATCAACTGCCCGGCCAGAAAACAAAACAGCAGCAGGCGGGAGAAGATGATATGTAGTTTAACTGTTTTCAACAACTGTTAACCATTATTATGGCAATCCCCTGCAAAAGTACTTAACAGATTTATAATAATATGATTAAAGCGTAACAATTATGTGAATAAGCTTATTTATTAAAAATACATAAGGCTGATTATGCCCTATCTTTGCCGGCAGATGACACCCGCCGAAGTAAATAAAAAATTTGCCGAACTGCAGCAGCGCATTGCCCGTGATTTTGATACGGATATTCCCGATATTAAAGTATTCCTGTTCCTCATCGGCGTTCAGGAGCTGGGCAAGGGGCCGAAAAAATTTAGTAAAAGGCAGAAGGAAGAGCTGATGCACATTGCCAATTGCAGGCTTTTCAGTCAGCTCGGCTTTTATGAACTGGAAGGCTTGGATCAGGATGGATGGCCGCACTGGGCACTGGTTAAACCCATACCCAATTACACCCTGCTGGAGCAGGAGATGCTGATGAAAACGCTGATACTTACTTATTTTGAGGAAATGGCGTAGGGTGCTGAATTATCAATTATAATTGGTTTAAGCGGATGAAGTTTTTTGCAGACATACTCTCCATAGATTGTTTATATATCAGCAAAAATTAATATTAAATTTGAGAATGCGTACTTTGATACAAACATTTTTATGTCAGTAACAGAATTGAAAGAAAAACTTATTCATCAGATCGGATTGTCTGATGATATAGATTTACTGGAAGATATCAGCCGTATATTTGAAGCAGAAGAAAGCAGTAAGGGCTTATTTGCCCTCAATGAATACCAGCTGGAAAATATAATTAAAGCCAGGCAGCAAATTAAGAACGGTGAACTGCTATCCGGAAGTCAGGCCGACCAGGAGATCGATGAATGGCTAAAACAATAATCTGGACAAAAAAAGCGCAGGAGGAGCGCAAAGGCATTTTACAATATTGGCGCAATCGCACTAAATCGAATAGCTACAGTTATAAATTGAATAATTTGATCCGTGAACAAATTTCTCTTGTTGCCAAGCATCCTAAAATTGGTTTACTTACTGATTTTGAGAAAGTAAGAGTTAAAATTATTAAAGACTATCTGCTGTTTTATGAAGAACAAGAGCATCAATTGATCATTTTAACTATATGGGACAGCAGAAGAAACCCTGCAACCTTGAAGCTATCACAGTAATTTTGTGCTTTATCAACTGCATAGCACTTTTTTTATTATCAATGTTAAAAATATGCAATTAATCCTTTACTTAGCCTTAAAGGCATTCCAGCCTTGAGCCTTTAATTCGTGTATGGTGCCGCTTTTGGTAATTAAGTTGCGGCCGGCTGCAGGTTCGGTTATGTAGCCGATGATGCTTACATCCACATCATGCTTAATTCTGTCGTAGTCGGCCTGTTTAATGGTAAAAAGGAGTTCATAATCTTCACCGCCGCTCAGGGCGCAAACGGTAGGGTCCAGATTAAACTCGCGGGCTGTTTCATACGTCATGGGGTCAATCGGTATTTTTTCCTCGTATAAATTGCAGCCCTTATTGCTTTGGGTACACAGGTGTAAAACCTCAGAAGCCAGCCCGTCGGATACGTCAATCATCGCCGTAGGCTTCACTTTCAGGCTTTTCAGCAATTCTACAATATCCTGCCGGGCCTCCGGCTTCAGCTGGCGCTCCACAATATAATCCTTCTCTTCTAAGTCAGGTTGAATGTTTGGGTTTTCCAAGTATATCAGCTTTTCACGTTCCAGCAGCTGCAGGCCTGTATAAGCGCCGCCCAAATCGCCGGATACACAAATCAAATCACCCTCCCCGGCGCCGCTGCGGTACACAATATCATCAGTGTCTGCATAGCCGAGCACAGTAATGCTGATAACCAGGCCTTGTTTGGAAGAACTGGTGTCGCCGCCGATAATATCTATCTTGTACTTTTCACAGGCTAAGTAGATACCCTCATACAATTCCTCAATGGCCTCCAGTGTGTATTTGCTCGACATCCCTATGGACACTGTAATTTGTGCCGGCGTAGCATTCATGGCGCAGATATCGCTTAAATTTACCTGCACGGCTTTATAACCCAAATGCTTTAATGGCGTATATGCCAAATCAAAATGGATGCCCTCCAGCAGCATATCAGTGCTTACCAGCACCTTTTTGCCGGCGTAATCCAGCACGGCAGCATCATCGCCCACGCCTTTGAGCGTACCGGGATGGGTAAGCTTAATATTCTGTGTTAAGTGATTGATGAGGCCGAACTCGCCTAACTGTGCTATATGGGTAACTTCCTTATTGCCGAAAATGCTCATAACAGATAAAATTCAATAGGCAAAAGTACAAAAAGCAGAAAGCAATGCTTCAGGGCATTTTATTTTATCCTAACGCTTTTCGTAATGGTATATTAATTTTAACTTAACTTTCAATTATTGAATTTTAGCAACTAAAATTAATCCATATGAAAAATAAAATTTTACTTATCGTTATATCGCTTTCTGCTATCCTGTTTTCCTCCTGTAAAAAGGATCATGGCATGGATACTACCACTACGGTAACCATGCCTGCGCCGCCGAAAGCATACTCGGTAACTGAAAATTTTGATGAAGGCAGCAAAACGGCCTATGCAGCCGCCAACGTTACGCTCAGTACCGGCAGCTGGAACTTTAACGACGCGCTGCTGGGCAGCTTGGCTGCCGATTTAAAGAACGGAACACAAGCAGTACGCCTGCGCACCGGCAGCCTGAGCATGAACTTTGATGTGAGCGGCCTGCAGATTTTATACATTAAGCATGGCAAGTATGGTAATGATGCCAATTCGACCTGGCAGCTGCTGATGTCGGTTGACGGGGGCACAACCTATACACAGGTGGGTAATGACATCAGCGAAACCAACACTACACTGGTTACTGATTCATTCAAGGTTGCTGTGGTTGGCAAGGTACGCTTTCAAATTAAAAAATCATCCGCTACGGTACGCATCAACCTGGATGATATTACCTTTAAGGGCACCGGCGACCCGGGTATTGTAGCTGGTACGCCTGATACCAATCCGACCGATACCTCGGCTACAGGAACTGCCGCCCCCGGGCGGGGCGTTACCATAGGCGCTGATGCACCGCCGGCCAATGGCGATAACAGCAATCTGCTGTTCGGCAATCCTTCGGGCGCTGATGGTATGCTGATGAACAATTATCTGCTGAATCAGGGCTATTATACAGAATCATACAATGCCACCAGGGCAACGCCCAACTGGGTAAGCTGGCACCTTGATGCCACTAACACCACCAACGCTACCGGTCGGCTGGATGATTTTGCTGCCTTTACCGGTTTGCCATCGGGCGATTATCAGGTGCAGAGCAACAGCTACTCGGGCAGCGGCTTTGACCGTGGCCATAACTGCCCTTCGGCCGACAGGACAAGCTCAAGTAATGCCAATGCCGCAACATTTTTAATGACGAACATGATACCGCAGGCTCCTGAAAATAACCAGCAAACCTGGGCTAACTTAGAAAACTACCTGCGCGAGCAGGTGGTGGCAGGCAATGAGGTATATATTATTATGGGCAGTTACGGTACAGGCGGTACGGGCAGCAAGGGAATGGCGAATACTGTTGACAACGGCCATGTAACCGTACCCAGCAACGTTTGGAAGATAGCTGTAATTATACCGGCCGGCGACGGGGACCTGACGCGGGTAACCGGCAGCACACGGGTCATAGCCGTAAATACACCTAATATAAATACCATTAACTCCGACTGGACCAAGTACATTGTTACTGTACGTGATATTGAGAAGGCAACCGGCTACAATTTGCTGTCAAACCTTCCGCAAAGCATTCAGGATGCCATTGAAACCAGGCAGGACTCGGGAATATAATCAGTGAGCAGTGAGTAGTAAGTAGTGAGTAGTGAGTAGTAAGTAGTGAGTAGTGAGTAGTGAGTAGTGAGTAGTGAGTAGTGAGTAGTGAGTAG
>CAXTAP010000008.1:30768-53902 GCA_964241965.1 uncultured Mucilaginibacter sp. | reverse complement strand
TTCCGCATATTAATGTATTGAAGAGGCTGCCCGAAATCCTCACCCCGGCAAAGGCTGATTACGGCCTGTAAATCATCAATCTTCTTAGCAGTAACCCGCACCTGGTCATCCATAATGGAGGCCTGCACTTTCAGGCCGCTGTCCTTAATCTTTTTCACAATCTTTTTGGCGGCTTCCTTGTCAATGCCTTCCCGTACTATGATCTCCTTGCGGGTCATGTTGCCCGAGGCATACTCCTCCTTGCCAAAGTCGAGCGCCTTAGGGTCAAGCTGCTGTTTCACCATACGGCTGATGATGGAGTCCTGAATGGCTTTCAGGCGCATTTCGTTCTCCGTTACAATGGTAATTTCGTTGGTTTTCTTGTCCAGCTCAACGGTGCTCTTTGAATCATTAAAGTCATAACGGTTCAGAATTTCCTTTTTAGCATTGTTAATGGCATTATCCAGCGTCTGGCCGTCTATCTTGCTCACTATATCAAATGAGGGCATAGGTTAAGTTTTTTATGGTTATGTTTACAAAGGTAGGCTAATATCACGGTTAGTGGTAAGCGCTGCCGATGTTAATTTTGCGCCATGCGTAAAACACCGCATTTTAAATTAAGTTAATATAGTCTTAACATTTAAATAAGCAGTTTTGTAAGCATGGCCGGCAGGTTGCAAATATAGCTATGTCAGTAAAGCATATCCCACTCATTAACCGCGAAATCAGCTGGCTGTATTTCAATGACCGTGTACTGCAAGAGGCTGCCGATGCTACCGTACCCCTGATAGACCGTATCCGTTTCCTGGCCATATTCTCATCCAACCTTGATGAATTTTACCGAGTAAGGGTAGCCACGTTAAGCCGTTTGGCTAACTTAAACGAAAAGGCCAAGGCGCTATTAGGCTATAACCCTAAAAAAATACTCAACCAGATTAAAACGCTGGTGGTAAAGCAGGAAAAAAAATTTAACAACCTGTACGAGAATATTATCATCCGGGAGCTGGCAGACCATAAAATCTTTATCCTGAATGAAAAGCAGCTGAACGTTACCCGGGGCGCCTTTGTAAAAAATTACTTCCGCGAAAAGCTGCTGGCCACGCTGGTACCCATTATGCTCGATGAGCACATGCCGCTGCCGGACATGCGCGACCGCGGTATCTATTTTTTTGTAAAGCTGACTAAAGGCAGGAAATCACGGCTGGCAATGATTGAGATACCTGATACACTGTCGCGGTTTATTATTTTACCCGAAACCAACAACCTGAAGTTTATTACGCTGCTGGATGATGTGATCCGCTACAGCCTGGAAGATATATTTTTCATATTTGAGCACGATGCCATTGAGGCCTATTCCATACAGCTTACCCGTGATGCAGAGCTGGATCTGGACAAGGAGGTAAGCGAAAAATTTATTGATGCGCTGGCCAAAAGCCTGGTTAAACGTAAAAAGGGCAAGCCGATGCGCCTGCAATATGATACCGAAATGCCGGCAGATATGCTGCAGTACCTGGTTACCAAAATGGGGCTCCCGGCAGATAGCCTGATACCCGGCAATCGTTACCAGAAATTTAAGGATTTTATCAAGTTTCCGAATGTGGGCGGGCCCGAACTGGAATACAATCAATACCTGCCGCTGCCGGTGCAGGGGTTATCAGTTGATAAAAGCATGATGGGCCTGATTGCAAAAAAAGATTTTTTGCTGAGTACGCCATACCAGTCGTTTGATTATGTAATCCACTTTTTGCGCGAGGCGGCCATTGACCCGAAGGTAAAGGAAATCAATATATCCGTTTATCGCCTGGCCGAAAATTCAAGGGTGATACACGCGCTTATCAATGCTGCCAAAAACGGCAAAAAGGTAACGTGCCTGGTAGAGCTCAGGGCACGGTTTGATGAGCAGAATAATATTTACTGGAGCCGCAGGCTCGAAGATGAAGGCATCAATGTTATCTATGGCATCCCGGGTTACAAGGTGCACTCGAAAATATGCCTGATTACACGAATGGAAAAGGGCAAGCCCGCATACTATGCCTGCCTCTCTACCGGTAATTTCAACGAAAAAACAGCCAGAATCTATGCCGACCATACGCTGTTTACCGCCAACAAAAAATATACGCTTAGTTTAGTATATGTTTTCAGGGCGCTGCAAAAAAATATCCTTCCTCAGGGCATCAGGAATTTAATAATTTCACCCATTGATTCAAGGCCGGCTATTTACCGGCTGATTGATAATGAAATTGCCAGCAGCAAGGCCGGCAAAGCGGCCTACATGATTTTAAAAATGAACAGCCTGGCCGATGAGCAATTGATTGCCAGGCTGTATGCAGCCAGCAACGCGGGAGTAAAAATTCAGCTCATTGTACGCGGCATGTGCTGCCTGGTGCCTGGTATAAAGGGTTTCAGTGAAAATATAACCGCCATCAGCATTGTAGATAAGTATCTGGAACATGCACGGGTACATATCTTTGGTAATGGAGGCAAAGAGCTGCTCTACCTTACCTCTGCCGATTTCATGACCAGGAATATTGATAACAGGGTGGAAGCCGGTTTCCAGATTTATGATGAAGATATACACCGCGAAATCAGGGAGGTTATCAATATTCAGCTTCAGGATAACACCAAGGCCCGGGAGATAAATAATGTAAATAACAACAAATACCACCGCACCGACGCTGATATACCCTATCGCGCCCAGATAGATATCTATAATTACCTGAAACTTAAAAACGATTAACATTGAGATACGCAGCAATTGACACAGGCTCCAACGCAGTAAGGCTGCTTATAGCTGATATTATTGATAACAACGGTTCAGTATCCTTTAAAAAAAATACCCTTATACGGGTACCGCTGCGGCTGGGCGATGATGCCTTTCTGCACCAGTACCTGTCGGATAAAAAGGCGGCTGACCTGGTGAAAACCATGCAGGCCTTTAAAAACCTCATTGATGTATATAAGGTGGACGATTATATGGCCTGCGCCACTTCGGCCATGCGCGAAGCTAAAAACGGACAGGAAATAGTAGAAAGGATTAAGAAGGAAGCCGATCTGGATTTAGAGATTGTGCATGGCAGCCGGGAGGCTACCATTATTTACAACAGCCACGCGGAGCAAAATATGGATAAGAGTAAAAATTACCTGTATATTGATGTTGGCGGCGGCAGTACAGAGCTTTCCTTATTTTCTGAGGGAGAGATGCTGGCATCACAATCTTTCAATATCGGCACTATACGCATTCTGGATAATCAGGACAAAGACGAAACCTGGAATGAAATGAATGATTTTATCAGGCTGCATACCCGCAAGTTCAAAAATATTTCGGGCATCGGCACAGGCGGAAACATCAACAAGCTATTCAAACTGTCGGAAGAAAAGGAGGGGGAAGCTATGGCCTATACCAAACTAAAGAGCCTGTACAATTACCTGAATTCCTTTTCGCTCAAGGATCGCATCAATGTGCTGGGTTTAAACCAGGACAGGGCAGACGTCATTATTCCGGCCTGCGAAATTTATATCAGCGTGATGAAATGGGCAAACATTAAAAATATTTACGTGCCCAGCGTAGGTATGGTGGACGGCATTATCCAGACACTCATTGACAAGAATAATTTAAGGAATGGTTAAATTAAAATTAATTTAATTTATCAATGTATAAAATGTTTATTACTTTTGTATTGCCCTGCAAAGGGCATGTTTTTCATAGGTAGATGTAGGGTCGGATACGAGTTGTTCGACCCTTTTTTTATAGCCTTAACTTTTATCCGTTCCTGTTGTTATCATGGTACATGATAAAAAAGAAAATCGTAATTGCTGTTACCGGCGCCAGCGGCGCTATTTACGCTAAACTGCTGCTGGATAAACTGCAGCAGCTGCAGGGGCAGATACAGCAGGCGAGCGTAGTAATGTCTGACAATGCCAGGCAGGTTTGGCACTACGAACTGGATAACGAGGATTATACCCGTTACAATTTCCGGTTCTATGACAAACGGGATTTTAATGCTCCCTTTGCATCCGGCTCCGCCCGGTTTGATACGATGGTGATTATTCCCTGTTCCATGGGCACGCTGGGCCGTATTGCAGGCGGCATATCAGATGACCTGATTACACGTGCCGCTGATGTAATGCTCAAAGAGCGCCGCCGGCTGATACTGGTGGCCCGCGATATGCCCTTAAACCTGATACACCTCCGTAATATGCAGACCGTTACCGAAGCCGGCGGCATTATTTGCCCTGCCGTGCCCTCATATTATAACAAACCCAAAACTATTGAGGATGTAGCCATGACGGTAGTAAACCGCGTGATTGATTTAATGGGCCTGGAAAACGAAGCTTACCGCTGGAACGAGGAGTAGCAAACCCGGGGCGAGATATGACACTTTATAAATTGCGGCTCTAAAAATAAATTTCAAATTTTTTTATCTTTGCAGCCGGAAGATGAACAAGAAAGTTGCTTTTTATACGCTGGGCTGCAAGCTCAATTACTCGGAAACTTCTACCATAGGCAGGCAGTTCAATCAGGCCGGTTTTGATACGGTAGATTTTACCGATAAGCCGGATATATATGTTATTAACACCTGTTCGGTAACAGAAAATGCGGATAAAAAGTGCCGGAAGATTGTAAAGGAAGCGCTCAAGGCATCACCTGATGCCTACATTACCATTGTGGGCTGTTATGCACAGCTTAAGCCGCAGGAGATAGCCGGTATTCCGGGTGTGGATATGGTTTTGGGCGCGGCAGAAAAATTTCAGCTGATTGATCACATCACCGATTTAACCAAACAGCCCAAGGCGAAAATCTATAATCAGCCCATTGCCGGGGCTGTGGAGTTCAACTCATCCTATTCCTTTGGCGACCGTACCCGTACCTTTTTAAAGGTTCAGGATGGCTGCGATTACTCGTGTACCTTTTGTACTATACCCCTGGCCCGGGGCGCCAGCCGCAGTGCAACCATTGAAAGCATCATTATACAGGCCGAAGAGATTGCCGCTTCGGGGGTTAAGGAGATTGTATTGACCGGAGTTAACATCGGCGATTTTGGTATCAGGGACGGGCAGCGGCATAACAAGTTCTTTGATTTGGTGAAAGCGTTGGATGAGGTGGAGGGCATTGACCGCATACGCATATCATCCATAGAGCCAAATCTGCTTACGGATGAAATTATTGCCTTTGTTGCGCAGTCCAGGCGGTTTATGCCGCATTTTCACATACCGCTGCAATCGGGTTCCAACAAAATTTTGGGTCTGATGCGCCGCCGCTACCGCCGTGAATTGTACGCCGACCGTGTGGCTGCTATCAAAAAATTAATTCCCTACTGCTGCATTGGTGTTGATGTAATTACGGGCTTTCCGGGCGAGACACGGGAGGATTTTATTGACACGTATAATTTTTTGAACGAGCTCGATATTTCATATCTGCACGTGTTTACTTACTCAGAACGCGAGAACACACCGGCTGCCTCCATGCCCGGCTCAGTGCCCGGTTCAACAAGGGCGGAGCGCAGCAAAATGCTGCATATTCTGTCCGACAAAAAGCGGCGGGCATTTTACAGCACACAGTTAGGCGCTGTTGATAAAGTGCTATTTGAGGGCGATATCAAGAATGGTGTGATGCATGGCTTTACCCGCAACTATATAAAGGTAAGGGCAAAGTACGACCCCGTGCTGGTTAATGAACTGAAAACCGTAAAACTCACAGAAATAAGCGCCGATGGTGATGTGGAAATTGAGGAAAGCCGGGAAATATTAGTGCATTAACTCTATCTTCGCTGTAAATTTTAATAGCTGATGTTTCCAACCATCTCTGATCTTATCCGGTATTTTACTGGTTTAAATATTCTGCTTCCGGTTCAAACTTTCGGTTTTTTTGTAGCTATCGCTTTTATGGGTGCTTACTGGGCATTTACACAGGAGTTTAAGCGTAAGGAGAAGCTGGGTTATATACATCCCTTTCAGCAAACTGAAACCGTTGGCGAACCTGCTTCTTTTTTTGAGCTGCTGGGTAATGGAATTTTTGGATTTATTTTAGGGTACAAGCTGGTTGATGCGGCCTTGAATTACCATGCTATGGTTGATAATCCTCAGGACTTTCTTTTATCAGGCCGTGGCAATTGGTTTGGCGGCATCATCGTTGCAGCGCTGCTGGCTTACTGGGTATATGCCGAAAGAAAAAAACAGCAGTTGGCTGAACCTATTACCCGCCAGGTAACCGTGCACCCCTATGAGTTAATGGGTAACATACTGATCTGGGCGGCGGTGTGGGGCTTTGCCGGCGCTAAGCTGTTCAACGCACTCGAAAACTGGGGCGAGTTTATGGCCGATCCGGTAGGTATGCTTATTGGCTTTAGCGGCTTAACTTTTTACGGCGGCCTGATATGCGGCGGGGCGGCTGTGTTGTACATTGCCAATAAGCACGGAGTTAAGCCGCTTACTATGCTGGATATTGGCGGGCCGGGCATGATGCTGAGCTATGGCCTGGGCCGGGTAGGCTGCCAGATGTCGGGCGATGGTGACTGGGGGATTCCTAACTTGGCGCCGAAGCCGCACTGGTTAAGCTGGGCACCCAGCTGGATGTGGTCCTTTAAGTTTCCGCATAATGTAAACATGGCCGACCATGATAATCCCATCGCCAATTGTGCCGGTAAGTTTTGCTATGAATTAAAGCTGCCGGTTTATCCAACCTCGTTTTATGAAAGCGTGATTTGCATTCTGCTGTTCCTGTTTTTGTGGAGTATCCGCGACCGGATCAAAACGCCCGGTATTATGTTCGGCATATATTTGATATTGAACGGCATTGAGCGTTTCTGCATTGAACTGATCCGGGTGAATACCCGTTACCGAATCGGCAGCCTTTCCTTTACTCAGGCAGAAATGATTGCCTTGTTCTTAGTGCTGGCCGGCATCATCATGATCGCAGCGGTAAGCCGAAAACCGTATCAAACAGCCCCTGCAGATGGCAGATAAACCGCTGTGGCATCGTATGATGCAAAATCAAGTACTGCGCTTTTTATTTTCGGCCGGCCTGGGCTTTGTGGTTGATATTTCTGCCTTCTATGTTTTTTATCACAACTTGTTCATTCAAAATAATTATCAGGTTTTAGGTAAAACCATAGGCAACTACAATCTTTCATTCAGCATCTCATTTTTTATGGGAGTAATTGTTAATTTCTTAGCCGATCGTTACCTGGTTTTTGCTGAATCTACTTTATCGCCGGTGAAGCAGTTTCTCCGTTTTATGCTGGTGGCTATAGTTGGCTATTTTGCCAATTTGGGTGTACTCAATATTTACATTCACTATGTGCATCTGTACCCGCCCCTGGCACGTATTGCGGCTGCCCTAAGCCTGTTCATTGCCAGTTTCTTTGTACATAAGTTTTTCTCTTTCAATTTAGCTGCTAATTACAATCATGCTAAGCCAAATCGTAAATAATACTGCGGAGATTGCCCGCCAGGCAGGCGATTTCATCCGCAACGAGCGCAAAAACTTTGAACCTGCACAGATTGAATACAAGGGACTGAATGATTTGGTATCCTATGTGGACAAAGCCGCAGAGCAGATGATTGTAAAGGCATTAGCCAGCATTTTGCCCGAGGCTGGTTTTATTACGGAGGAAAAAACTGCTACCAAAACAGCCGGGCGCTATAACTGGATTATTGACCCCCTGGATGGCACTACCAATTTTATTCATGGCCTGCCGGTGTATTCTGTGAGTATCGGTTTGCAGGAGTATGATGAGCTGGTGGGCGGCGTAGTTTATGAAATTAACCAGGATGAATGTTTTTACGCCTGGAAAGATGCGCCTGCGTTTTTAAATGGCAGGGAAATTAAGGTAAGCAGCAGTCCGTCTGTCAGTGAAAGCTTAATAGCAACCGGTTTCCCGTATTATGATTTTACGCAGCAGCCGCAGTATCTGGAACTTTTTAAGCATCTGATGCAAAACTGCCACGGCCTGCGCCGCCTCGGCTCAGCCGCAGTTGATCTGGCTTACACAGCCTGCGGACGTTTTGACGCCTACTATGAATACAACCTGAACGCCTGGGATGTAGCAGCCGGTATCGTTATTGTGCGCCAGGCCGGGGGGCACGCTGTTAATTTCGGCGGAGGACAGGAATGTATGCAAACCAGGCAGCTGTTGGCTACCAACGGCCGGCTTACCGAAGAAATGCTTGAAGTTATACGGCAGTATTTTGTAAGAAAGTGATTACACCGATTGTTGAGTCATTGCACTGATTACTTTGTGATACTAATAAATAAAGCCGCTTTTTTTCGGCTATATTTATTAATCAATCACCGATCAGTGCAATCAAAAAACAATCAATGTAATCCCCTAAAAATTACAAAGCTTCTGAAACCACTTCGGTTACTTCGGGCACCATGCGTTTCAGCAGATTCTCAATGCCGGCTTTCAGCGTAATGGTGGAAGACGGGCAGCCGCTGCATGAGCCTCTGAGCTCCACGGTAACTACCCCCTCATTAAAGGATTTGTAACTGATGGCGCCGCCATCCTGTTCTACAGCAGGGCGTACATAATCATGCAGTATCTGCTGAATTTTTACTTCTGCATCTGTACCTTCAAAATCAATATTGTCTTCAGTTTCCTCCTGTATTTTCAGCTCTGATTCAACAGCACCCTTTACAAATTCCTTAAGGATGGCCTCAATATCGTCCCACTCTGTATCTTCGGCTTTGGTAACGGTTACAAAGTTGCTGGCAAAGAATACACCGTTTACAAACGAAAATTTGTAAAGCTCCCTGGCAAAGGGCGAATGCTCAGCACTCTCCCTGGTGGCAAAATCAACACTGCCGTTAATCAGCAGCTTGTTTACAATAAACTTCATGGTTGCCGGGTTCGGAGTGCTCTCCGTATATACGTTGATGTTCATGATCTTCTTTTTAATCGATTACAGGTAACAAACAAATTTAGGCAGCTTTTTGATTTATAACAATGCGCCAGTTAGTTATGACCACTGCATGACTATACACCCGTGTATGATGATGGGGTGATGCGCCGCAGGTCTTCCTTAACAGGTTCGCTCACCTCCAGCGTATCAATAAAGGCGCCCATAGTGCCAGCATTAATGGTTTGGTTTGTTCGCGTCAGCTCCTTGAGCGCTTCGTAGGGGTTAGGGTAGTTTTCGCGCCTTAAAATGGTTTGTATGGCCTCGGCTACTACAGCCCAGTTATTTTCCAAGTCCTGCTGAATAGCGGTTTCGTTCAGCAGCAATTTATTCAAGCCCTTCAGGGTTGATTTTATGGCGATAAGGGTGTGCGCAACGGGTACGCCAACATTGCGCAGCACAGTTGAATCGGTCAGGTCGCGCTGTAAACGCGATATGGGCAGCTTAGCCGCTAAATGCTCAAACAAAGCATTGGCTATGCCTAAGTTGCCCTCTGAGTTTTCGAAATCTATCGGGTTCACCTTGTGCGGCATAGCCGAAGAGCCCACTTCTCCGGCCTTTATCTTTTGCTTAAAATAATTCATGGAGATGTAGGCCCATATATCCCGGTCTAAATCAATTAAAACAGTGTTTATTCTTTTCAGGGCATCGCAGTGAGCCGCAAAATTGTCATAATGCTCAATCTGCGTGGTATATTGAGAGCGCGATAACTGTAAAACGTCGTTTACAAAATGGTTGCCAAAGGCACGCCAGTCAATCTGCGGGTATGCTGCATGATGGGCGTTAAAGTTACCGGTAGCGCCGCCGAATTTTGCCGAGAACGGTATCTGTTTAAGCAGCGCCAGCTGGTTTTCCAGCCGCTCAGCAAAAACCATTATTTCCTTGCCCAAGCGGGTGGGCGAAGCCGGCTGCCCGTGCGTACGGGCCAGCATAGGTATGTTTTGCCAGGTTGCAGCCTGCTCCAGCAGAAGGGCCGTCACCTCATTTACAGCAGGCAAATAAATTTCATGCAATGCCAGCTTAAAGCAGTAGGGCATGGCCGTATTGTTAATATCCTGTGAGGTTAGCCCAAAGTGGATAAACTCTTTGTAAGCCGCTAAATTCAGGCTATCAAATTGTGCTTTGATAAAATATTCTACCGCCTTTACATCATGGTTGGTAGTTTTTTCAATCTCTTTAATTTGCTGCGCGTCGGCTTCGGTAAAATTTTTATAGATGCGGCGTAACTTTTCAAAGGCACCGGCATCCAAACTTTCCAGCTGGGGCAGCGGGTGCTGGCATAAGGCAATAAAGTATTCAATTTCTATAAACACCCGATATTTAATCAGGGCATACTCTGAAAAATATTCGGTAAGGGAAGCAGTAGCTGTATGATAGCGGCCATCTACAGGGGAGATGGCCGTGAGCGGCGAAAGCTGTTGAGCGTTAGTCATGCAGGCAAAGATAGCAAACGTAAGCCATTGTCTGTAAAAGGTAATAAAGTAAGGAAACTTTGTAATCAAAAAACGTTTCCGTAGTTTTACCCATAATATATGGATGTGGTAGAAAGAATACTGGAGGGCAGCGGCGAGCTTTTTTTGCGGGCCGGTATTAAAAGCATAACTATGGATGATATTGCCAGGCATCTCGGTATATCAAAAAAAACAATTTATCAGCACTTTACCGATAAAAACGAACTGGTAGTGGCGCTGGTGAAAAATAAACTTAAGCAGGATATTGAGCAGATGCAGGAAATTGTTGACAGCTCGGCTAACGTGATTGAACAGCTCATCAGTATGAATAAGTGCTCAGAGGATGTGCTTGTAAATATCAATGCCTCCATATTTTATGATATGCAGAAATATCACCCCGAAGCATGGAAACATTTTCAGGCTTTTAAGCAAGGCACTATGGTACAGATACTCGAAGATTTACTGAATAAAGGCATCAAGCAGGGACTGATACGTGCAGACATCAATGCAAAAATCATCGCCCTGATGCGGGTAGATCAGATCAGTATGGGGTTTAACCACGAGATATTTCCGCCGGCCCAATATAACACCTGGACCGTGCAGCAGCAGTTTCAGGAACACTTCAGCTATGGCATATGTACACTGAAAGGCTATAAATTGCTCAATCAGTACAAAAACATCAATAACGAACAATAAAAACCTTTGCAATTTTAAAAATGAAAAAAACACTTTTTGCTATAGCCGTTTGGTGTGCTACTTTATACAGGGTAACGGCACAGCCTATGCAGGTAACCGGCCAAACCTATAATTACACGGTTGCCGATTGCATAGCCTACGCCATACAGCATCAGGATTCGGTACTAAATGCTGGTCTGGATGTTAAAAGCGCCGGCTACAGAGTTAAGGAAATATCAGGGCAAGCCTACCCGCAAATCAGCGGCTCAGCATCGTTTATTGATTATGTGAAGCTGCCTACCACGTTGCTTCCAGGTGAATTTGTAGGTATGCCAGGCACTCTTATCCCGGTAAAATTTGGAGTTAAATACCAATCGAGCCTTGCCCTGGCTGGTACGCAAACTATATTTGACGGTTCAGTTTTTATAGGCATTAAGGCGGCAAAAACTTACAAAGAACTTTATGAGCGTAATTATACCCGATCAAGAATAGATGTTACAGTAAACGTTACAAAGGCTTACTATCAGGTTTTGGTAAGCAACGAACAAATAAAACTGCTTGATGCCAATATTAACCAATTAAAGGCGCAGCTCGATCAAACTGTTAAGCAAAACAAGCAGGGGTTTGTTGAGAAAATTGATGTAGATCGTTTGCGCGTACAATACAATGACTTGGTTACTATGCGCGAAAATACATTACGTCTGCTCGTATTGAATTATCAGCTGCTCAAATTTCAAATGGGGATGCCTATTGAAACCAGTCTAACATTAAAAGATAAATTGAATGACATACAATTAGACGGCAACAGCGCAGCTATGGCGGCATCTGATACAACAATATACCACAATCGCATTGAATATAGTTTGGTGGAAACACAGCTTAAACTCAATCAGTTTGCCCTGCTGCGCAGCAAAGCTCAATACCTCCCCACTTTATCAGCAAATGGCAGTATTGTATCATCATATCAAAATAATTCATTTGGTAATTTGTATGCCGGTAACTTTCCTTCGAGCTTTGTCGGGCTTACACTAAATGTACCTATATTTAGTGGCGGACAGCGCCTGAACCAGGTGCGCCAATCAAATATTACTGTTCAGAAAACACAGAATGATCTGGCTAATCTGCGCAACGCTTTGAGCCTGCAGGCCAGCCAGGCACAAATTGTTTATATTAATGGACTAAAGACGCTCGAAAATCAAAAGCAAAGCCAGACGCTTGCCAATGAAGTGTTGCATGTAGCTAAAGTGAAGTATCAGCAAGGGGTAGGATCCAGTATTGAAGTAACGCAGGCGGAAACAGCGCTTGAAGACGCTGACAATAAATATATACAAGGGTTATATGATGCATTAGTAAGCAAAGTTGACCTTGACAGGGCTACAGGCCTGATTAAATAAATTATCCTGAACTTTTAAAAAAATAAACATGAAGAAGATTTTATATATTACCCTTACCTTGTTTGCAGCGGCCTGCACTAACAAGCCGAAAGACAGCAAAACAGAACTGGCCGACCTTAAAAAGCAGCAGGCTGATATTAACAGCAGGATTGCAAAGCTCGAAACAAAAACAGGCGGTCAGGATTCGGCCAAAGTAACGGAGGTAAGTACGCTGGAAGTAAAAACCTCGGCATTCGTTAATTATGTTGAATTGCAGGGCAAAATTGATGCGCAGGATAACGTTACGGCCTATCCGCAATCGCCGGGTACTATCATTGCTATTAATGTAAAAGCCGGCCAGCATGTAAGCCGCGGCCAGGTTTTGGTCAGGCTGGATGATAACGTGCTGCAGCAAAACATTGCACAATCGCAAGCCCAGCTGAGCCTGGCAAAAACAGTATATCAGCGGCAAAAAAATCTTTGGGATCAGAAAATCGGCACCGAGATACAATACCTGCAAGCGCAAACCAACCTGCAAAGTGCTGAACGCGCCCTGGGCGCTTTACGGCAGCAAGCCAATATGTTCAGCATCAAATCGCCTATCAATGGCACTGTTGACCAGATGGACCTGAAACTCGGACAGGTGGCGCAGCCGGGTCAAACCGGTATCCGTATTATTAATGCCGATATACTGAAGGTAAAGGCCGATGTGCCGGAATCCTACAGTTCGAAAGTAAAGCAGGGCGCTAACGTTAAGGTGGTAGTACCCGATGCCAATGATTCGCTGATGGCCCGGCTAACCTTTGTGGCCAAGGCCATTGACCCTACATCGCGCAGCTTTGCTACCGAAATCAGGCTGCCTCAGCGCGCCGATCTGCGCCCGAACATGACCGTAATTTTAAAAATTGCCAACTATGCCAATAACAATGCACTGGTTATCCCGCTCAAGGCCATTCAAAAATCAGAGGGCGGCGATTTTGTGTTCATCAATCAAAACGGCACAGCCAGGCGGGTGGCCATCAAGGCGGGCGCTTCCTATGGCGGGCAGTCGGAAGTTTTAACCGGCTTAAAGGCAAACGACCAGCTGATTGTTGAAGGCGCATCAGACGTTGAAGACGGCGATAAAGTGAAAGTAATTACATCATCCCTATAATTTATACTAACTTATAGTAATATGAAAGATGCTGGAAAAGAGTTTGGCCCCTCAAGCTGGGCCATTGATAATAAAACAGCCATTTATGTGCTTGTTCTATTAATCAGCGTGCTGGGCATTATCAGGTACAACAGTTTGCCGAAGGAAAACTTTCCGGATATAGCGCAATCAAAAGTGTTTGTAACCACGGCTTACGCAGGCCAGTCGCCCCAGAATATCGAAATTCTGGTAACAAGGCAGCTGGAAAAGCAATTAAAATCATTAAAGGGTCTCAAGAAGGTAACCTCCAATTCCTACCAGAATGTATCCATCATTACCGCCGAATTTAATGCTAACATTAATATTAAAGATGCGAAGGTTGATGTAAAGGATGCTGTTGACAAAGCGCAGCAGGATTTGCCGCAGGGCGATGTTAATCTGAAGCAATCAACCATTTCCGATATTAATGTGGCCGATTTACCTATTCTGTATATCAATATATCGGGCGACTATGATTTGAAAAAGCTGAAGGAGTATGCCGATAACCTGAAGGATGAAATAGAGGGTTACAAGGAAATATCCAAAGTTGACGAGGTAGGAGCTTTGACTCCCGAAATACAAATCAATGTGGATGTAAACAAAATGGCTGCAGCCCAGGTAAGCTTTGGGGATATAATACAGGCAGTGGGCAATGAAAACGTTATCAGCACGGCGGGTACGGTTACAGCCGACGGCGTACGCAGAAGTATTGACATTAAGCAGGATTTTAAGAATGCTGATGAGGTAGCCGCCATGGCTATCAGAAACCCGAAGGGGCAAACCATTTATATCAGAGACATAGCAGAGATTAAAGATGCCTTTTTAGAGCAGGAAAGCTATGCCAGGTTAAAAACCAATGATAAGGCGAATTTTAAAAATGTAATTACCCTTAACGTAAGCAAGCGGGCCGGCGAGAACCTGATCGAGGCCTCGGACAAAATTAATGCCCTGATCAGGCAGAAGGAAAAAACGGTTTTCCCGAAAGGCCTGAACATTACCGTAACCGGTGATCAGTCGGACAAAACACGCACAACGCTGAATGACTTGATTAATACCATTGTTATCGGTTTCATACTGGTAACGGTAATCCTGATGTTTTTTATGGGTACAACCAATGCCATCTTTGTGGCTTTATCGGTTCCCTTGTCCTGCTTCATTGCGTTCCTGGTAATGCCGGTTATCGGTTTTACACTGAACATGATTGTGTTGTTTTCCTTCCTGCTTGCACTGGGCATCGTGGTGGATGACGCCATCGTGGTTATAGAAAATACTCACCGCATATTTGATAACGGCAAGGTGCCCATTAAGCAGGCGGCCAAAAATGCTGCCGGCGAAGTGTTCCTGCCGGTATTTTCCGGAACCATGACTACACTGGCCCCCTTTGTTCCCTTAGCATTCTGGAATAGCCTGATCGGGCACTTTATGTTCTTCCTGCCCATAACCTTGATTATAACACTGCTGGCCTCTCTGGTAGTAGCCTATATCATCAACCCGGTATTCGCGGTTGACTTTATGAAACCGCACGTGGAGGGCGAGCATGAGCATCCTAAATTTGATCGTGCAGTAGGGCGTTCGCTGCTGTATATGGCCGGGGCTGCCATTGTAGGTTACTTGATCAATGTTGGCATCGGCAATCTGGTAGTGCTGTTTATGGCGCTTTACCTGCTCAACCACTTTGTGCTGCTGCGGGTTATTGACGGCTTTCAGAAAAACGGCTGGCCGCGCTTCCAGGCCTGGTATGCAAAATGGCTGGAAAAGGCGGTGCGCCGCCCGGTTACTATCCTGCTGGGCACGGTGGTATTATTTGTCCTGACAATTATGTTCCTGGTGGCCCGTTCGCCCAAGGTAGAATTCTTTCCATCAGGAGACCCGAACTTTGCCTATGTCTATATTACCATGCCTATCGGGACAGACCAGGCCCGGACCAACCAGGTAACTGAAAAACTGGAAAAACGGGTGGCAGCTGTAGTAGAGCCCGACAAGGATGTGGTTTCGTCCATCATCGCCAATGTAACCAAAGGGGTTACCGACCCGACAGATGAAGATCAGGGTGATTACGAGAACAAGGGAAAAATTACGGTAGCCTTTGTTGAATTTGGTAAACGTAACGGCAAGGACACTAAAAAGGTGCTCGAAAACATCCGTAAATCGGTAACGGGCATTATACCGGGCGCGCAAATATCAGTGGCCCAGGAAAACAGCGGCCCTCCGGTGCAAAAGGACATCAGCATTGAAATTATAGGTGATAACCTGGATACCCTGGTGAAAACCGGCGCACGGCTGAAGAGTTACCTTGCCAGGCAAAACATTGCGGGTATTGAAAACCTAACTGCCGATGTACAAAATGATAAGCCCGAAATTGTTTTTGATGTAAACCGGGAACGGGCCAACCGCGAAGGCATCAGCACTGCACAAATTACTCAGGCTTTGGGTACAGCGGTTTATGGCGCAAAGGCCGGCGATTTCAGGAATACAAAGGAAGACGACTACCAGATTAAGGTGCGCGCCCTGCAAAGCCAGCGGAGTGATATTGATGAGCTTCGCAACCTGAAAATCACTTATCGCGATCTGGCTACAGGCGGCGCTATACGGCAGGTGCCGATTTCCACCTTCACCGATGTTCGTTATACCGATACTTACAGTAACATCAAGCACAAGCAGCAAAGGCGTGTACTTACTTTGGGTTCCAACGTTATTAAGCCGTTTAACGTAAATGAGGTAAATGCCAATATTCTGCAGGCGATTGACCGGTTCAACAAGCCGGATGGCGTGATCATCAGGGAGGGCGGCGGCCAGGAAGATCAGATGGAGGCCATGAACTTTTTATTAGGCGCATTGGCTACCTCCTTCGGGCTGATACTGATTATTTTGATGATCCAGTTTAACTCTGTAGGTAAAACCTTAATTATTATCAGCGAAATATTCTTCAGCATCATCGGCGTACTGCTGGGCATCAGCATCTTCGGCATGACGATTTCCATCGTGATGACAGGTGTAGGTATCATTGCGCTGGCAGGCGTAGTGGTGCGCAACGGTATATTGTTAGTGGAGTTTACCGATATGCTGATAGAGGAAGGCGCCAATGTACATGATGCCGTTGTAGAAGCCGGGCACACCCGGATGACGCCGGTATTATTAACAGCCACCGCTGCGATATTGGGCCTGATACCGCTGGCCGTTGGTTTTAATATTGATTTTGTTGGGCTGTTCACTCATTTTGAGCCCCACATTCACTTTGGCGGCGATAACGTTGCTTTCTGGGGCCCCTTAGCCTGGACAATGATTTTCGGGCTGGGCTTTGCCACTATCATTACCCTGATACTGGTACCGTGTATGTACCTGATACGCAGTAACCTGAAAAACAGATTCAACAGAAAAAAACCGGTTAAAGTAAAGGAGTTTCAGCATGACCCCGAACTGGTTTAATCATACTTTGTTAAACACAAAAGGCTCAATTAAGAGCCTTTTGTGTTTAACATGTTAACAATTGTTAAATTGGCTGCTCGCTGTCAATCAGTTTTTCTGTCGGCCTGATTGGTTTGCTGATAGGTTTTGTATGGTGAATAAGCTATAGAAGCCCAATATAATTTAAAACAAATATCAGCCGGCTCTGGTTGAATTAATACCTGAAACACCTGGTATGAACATCCTGCAGCTTAATCCTCAGATTGTAGTTTACACGCCGCTTGGCCCCGGCCTGGCCTATTTTATAATGGATTATGGCATGAGTGTAAACTCCTGCTGGGTAATTCGGCTTGCCAAAGGCGAAATCAAGCATTTCGATTCAAATGATATTCGTGTGGAAGGGAACCCAACTTATGGGTTTCCGCTGAAGCCTGAGATACCGGACTCATGGCTTACTTTCAAAGATAAAGAGAAACTGATCAAAGACAACTAAGTACCCATATGGCTCTTCAAATAACCAAACCTTTCTGGCAGGCATTAAGCATTGGCGCTTTGGCAGGTATGCGCGCCGTTGTAGCGCCCGCCATTGCTGCTCATATATTAAGCAAACATCCGTCTGCAGAACTGGCAGACTCGCCTCTTAATTTTATGCAATCAGAAAAGGTTGCAGATGCATTGAAGCTGTTATCAATCACCGAGTTTGTGGGCGATAAACTGCCGGGCACCCCAAACCGGATAGAGCCTATGGGCATTAGTATGCGCGCCATAACAGGAGCCGTTTCGGGGGCAAGCTTTTACAAGGCCGGCGGCGGTAAGCCGGCAGTTGGCGCACTGCTTGGCGGTTCAGCTGCAATTGCCTCTACACTGGCTTCCTATTTTATCCGCAAATCAGTTGTTAAACACAGTACCATTATTGATCCCATTGCGGGCAGCCTGGAAGATGCGCTGGTGGTAGGGGCAGGCCTGGTTCTTGCCGAAGCAGCCTGAGCAGCTATACCTGTTTAGCTGCCGCTATGCCGGCATCACCAAAATCGGCACGCAGCTTAGGCAGGCTATCCGGGTAATTGCTTTGAATAAAGCTCACCATGTGCTCACGTATGTAGCAGCGCAGGTCAAAGGCTTCTGATGAATTGCGGGCGCTCATCAGGGCACGTATCTCAATGGTTTTTTCTTTGGTATCAGTCACTTGTAAAACATCAATCTTGCCGTCCCACAGCGGTGTTAATTTTAACAAGCGGGTGAGTTCCATTCTCAACGTATCGATGGGTATAGTATAATCCATGTACAGAAACACTGTTCCCAATATGTCGGCAGATATGCGTGTCCAGTTTTGAAAAGGTTTCTGAATAAAGTAGTTGATTGGTAAAATCAGGCGCCTTTGATCCCAGATGCGCAGTACAACATAGGTCAGCGTAATTTCTTCCACCCGGCCCCATTCGCCTTCTACAACCAGTACATCGTCAATCCGTATAGGCTGAGTAAAGGCAATCTGAAAGCCGGCCAGCAGGTTGCCTAAAGAATTTTGTGCGGCAAAGCCAACAATTACGCTGCCTATGCCAACACCGGTCAGCAAGCCGGTGCCTATTTTACGCAGGCTGCTAAAGCTTAGTAAAATAATGGCTATAGTTACAAATACAATAAGCATAATAAGCAGCTTACGGATGAATTGTATTTGTGTGCGTATTTTGCGTTCCTTTAAATTATCGCTCTTGCTTAAATCATACGTGTGGTATATATAATCCTCCAATATGCGAACCGACCTGATCAGCAGGCTGGAGAATGAAACAGTTAAAGCAATATCTACTATCCGGTCCAGAGGATTAAAATAGAACCTGTTCAGCTTCATCAGCGGCAGCCCTAAGTTCAGCATGAACAGCGGAATAAAGTAAGTAACGGGCTTGCCCAGGTTGGTAACGAGCGACCGGAAAAAAGAATAGGGCTCCTCTTTGCGCGCGTATCTGCGCAGCAGCAGCGTAATAATTACTTTGGCAATAAGCCCGGTAACAATTGCCGATGCCCCAACAATCAGATTCCAGAAGGCAGGCGGTATGTTACGGGAAAAATCTAACAACTCCGGCGAAAGCGCGTCATTTATATTCATCAGGCGAATATCAGGCTTAATGTAACTGCTTAAAATTATTTATAAAATTAGTGGTTTTAACTGTTCACTATAATTGTGATTCAATGAACAACGCTGCAATAACTAAGCGTTAAAAACGTTTGTTATATTGAACAGATAATATAGCAGTCTGCAATGTTTTCAAACTGTCAGTAGCAGGTCAAAACCCTGATTATTAGTTGCTTTAAGCTTGATGTTCTGTATATTTGTATCATAATAATAAGCAGGTTTTTTACCGGATATATTTAAGAAACTTCTAAAGTTAGAGGTGATTGTTTTAGAGTGATTGAAGCAGGCCGGGTACAACAACCCGGCTTGTTTTTTTATGCTGTTTTTGTATTGATGGCTATCCCGGCTGTCAGTATTTTATGGATAGGGCAGGCCCCGGCAATATGTTCCAGGCGTTGTTTCTGATCGGAAGTAAGCTCTCCTTTAAAATTCAGGGTGCAGTTAACTGACAAGCCGCTTTCTGTTCTGTAAGCAGCCAGGTCAATGATTATCTCATCAACCGTCCACATCTTCCGGTCAATATACATACGCAAGGTGATGGCAGTACAACTGCCCAGGCTTGCCAGTAACAGAGCCAGCGGCGCCATTCCGGTATCGCCGCCCTGCATATCGGCTGGTTCATCGGCTGTAATGGTATGCCGGCCGCTGCTGATCATTGTTTTATACCGGGCTTTTGCCAGAGCGGCCTGTGCACTGGCAGCCGGCGTTGCTGTTGAACTCATATTTTTATAAGTCATAAAATCAGTAACCTGTTTTAACAGGTTACTCACTATGCCTGAATTTTATAATGCTCCAGCTTATTTTTTCATCAGCCGGGCCGCCATCATACTTCAGTGTCAGTGAATATTCTATCCTTTCATGGCGGTGATTGATGTTGCTTTCGGCGAATGATTTTATTACATAAACAGAGTCCTGCTGCTCAGCGACCTGATAGTTGGCATCGGGAAAGTTCAGATCCGGCGCTCTCAAATTATTTCTGATCAGTTGCTGCGCAATTCTGTAGGCTTGTATGCCGCTCGGAAGCTCTTTATTGGTAATGTTGTCAATGTCGGAGAATGCAAACCTGATAATAACTGCCGCAAACAACAAGCCGAACAGGAACAAACCGCGCCCGGCTGATTTGGCCAGCTTTTGATTATGAGCCTTTTCCGCAACGTAGTCACTCATCATGCTGTATCTATATCAGAACTTGTTGACAGAGCGCATCAATAAAAATCATAACATCTCCGGGCTCCCTCAAATTTATGGTCGGCATCCCTGTTGGGCAGAGTGGTTTCATAACCCAGGCTGCCTTCCGTGGTTCCGCTGGTATTGCTGTAATTTAAACGGGAACTTGGCGCATCATGGCTCAGGCCAAACCGCAGCTTTTCGCCGCCCTCCTTGTTGATGAACAAATCGAAGATCACTGAAATCACAATAGCGCTGGGGCCGCCCACGCCTCCGTTGCGGTACCATAAGCCGGCATTAATGCCCTTGCGCTTATACTGGAAACCAGCATTCAGCGACTGGGAGGTTGACTCTTTATAGTAAACAACCGAAGGAATGATGTACGATTTATCTTCCTCATCCAGATTATCCTCACCGCTGATGTTCCAGCGGTAGCTCATGTGCCCGGTGGCGCGCATCGGCAGTTTAGACGGTGTACCGGTGAATGATTCATTGGGTTTATTGATATGCTGTAAGGCGCCGCCCAGCATAAATTCACCTGCCACAAGGTTGATGCCTGCACCGGAGTCAAAGTAAAATTTACTGTTCAGCTGCGGTAAATCAGCAGCCGAGCCCGAACCCGGCATATAGCCGGTTGTCGGGTCAATCTGGTCGCCAAATACCAGCTTGCCATAATCGATGGAGCGGTTGGTGATGCCGGCCTGCAAGCCAAAGGATAAAACAAAATCATCGGAACCTACGCTGTAGGAGTAGATGCCGGCGATATTGTTCTTATTCAGGTAAGCTGTACCTTCACTGCTGCGGGTAAACAGCAAGCCCACACCGCCGCCGAATTTTGGTATATTATAATCAATAGAAGCGGTTAAATAATTCAGGCTGCCGGGTATTGATGACCATTGATTCCTGTAAATTAAATTCATGCGCAGGTCGCCCTCAAACTGGCCGTTCAATGCCGGATTCAGGTAAACCGGCGAATTAAAGAACTGCGAATACATATGATCCTGCGCGCTGGCAGCCAGGCTGAGCATTAACATATATAAAACAGTAACCAGTATTCTTATCCTCATCGTCATCCGCTGTTATCTGATTAAATGTATGGGGCCCACTGTTTTTGGCGATGAGTTGTTATAGCTCATTCCCTTCCAGTCTGTGCCGTTAATAAATGAGGCCGACATCTGCCAGATGTAAACGCCTTGCGGCACAGGCGAACCCTTAAACGTACCATCCCAGCCTTCTACCGGCTCACCTCTGCTGCTGAGCTTGGTAGTTTCCCAGACCAGCTGACCATAATTGTTAAATATTTGCAGATGATAAGCCTTAATGCCCGAACCCTTTGCCTTGAATGTGCGCAGCTCTTCAGTTGCACTGGTTGGTATAAAGGCATTAGGCACATATAACTGCCCCGGCGTACCGGTAACCGCCACATGCCTTATTCTGGAAGACTGGCATCCGCTGGCATTTGAGGTAATCAGCGTAACTGTGTAGCGGCCGGTATCAGCATAAGTATGTGCAGGGTTACGGCTGGATGATGTGGAGCCGTCGCCAAAGTTCCACAGCCATTTTACAGGTTCGCCGGTGCTTTCATCGGCAAAGCTGAACCGGTAGTTTGGTATGGTAATAACGGTATCGGGCTCTACCTTAAAATCAGTTGCAGGCGGCGCAATAATATGAATGTAATTACTAAGCGTTGCTGTATTGCTGCATGAAGTTGCCGTATTGCCGGCAATCAATGTTACCGAATAAGTGCCGGGCACGGTATAGGTATGCGTTGGTGCAAACAGGTTCGATTGCGGCGTACCATCTCCGAAATCCCAGGTATAGTTCAGTGAGGTTGCAGGTGTACCCTTGGCATCCGGTGTTTGGTTGGTAAACGCTACGGTAAGTTTATCGCAGCCGCTGTTTACATCGCTCTTAAACGCAGGGGCCGGCACGGGATAAACCTGAACGTACTGCTTTGCAGATTCAACACCTGCAGGCGAGCAGTCATCTGCCGCTGTTATACTGATGGCATAGCTTCCCGGTGCAGTAATGGTGTAATTATAATTTGCAGTACCGGCAGTTAAAGTGTTGATCAGTTTGCCGTTGCTGTCATAAATATTGTAGGTAAACCTGTTGCCGCCTGCACTGTTGTTAATAAGCGTAAGGGGCAGGGGTGTGCATCCGCTGGTTACATTATTTTGAATGAAGAATTGCGGCGTAATGTTTGGCGGCGAAACGGTAACCGGAATGTGCTCACTTTCGGCTGTAGTACCGCAGCTGTTGGCAGCTACCATATAAACAATATATGTTTTGCTGCCTTTTGGCGATAGAGCATCAAACACCGCATCTGACTTATCGGTTTTTATTATCTTCTGAACCAGGGTAGAGCCATCATACAGGTAGAAGGTATAGTTTGCATTGGTGCCCGGCGACAAGTTTCGCACATCTACCACAAATGGTACGCAGCCGGTTAAGTTAACAGGCAGAATCTTAACCACGGGCTTGGCCGGGCTAACCGTTATATTTTGCGATGCAGGTGCAGTAACAAGGCAATTGTTGGTAACGGTCAGCGTGGTGGTATAAACGGTATCCTTGCCATTGCCCGCAGGTTGAAACGTATGAACAGGGCTTACCTCTGTTGAGGTAGAGCCATCACCAAAGTTCCATAAAAATGCAGTGTTGGCCGCAGCAGCGGATGTATTGGTAAAGGTTACCTTTAAAACGCCGCAGCCATTAACCGGGCTTGCCTTGAAGGCAGGGGTAACATTAAGAGCGTCAACAATAACTACCTCATCGGGCATGTTGCTGCAGGGTGCCAGGCCCTTGATGGTCCACACAAACTTGTAGGTATTACCGCCGGCAAGGCCGGTTACGGTGGTTTTATAGTTGGCCGGGTCAGTGATCACGG
>CAXTAP010000008.1:0-30668 GCA_964241965.1 uncultured Mucilaginibacter sp. | reverse complement strand
TATTGCCGCTGTTAGCGCCCGCGCATACTGTAGCCGAGCCGGCGGTGGTGCCGCCCACAACACGATTATCAACAATAACCACCTCATCGGGCATGTTGCTGCATGGCGCCAGGCCCTTGATGGTCCACACAAACTTATAGGTATTGCCGCCGGCAAGGCCGGTTACGGTGGTTTTATAGTTGGCCGGGTCAGTGATCACGGCTGCCGGGCCGCCGGTCTGGGTCCAGGTGCCGGTAAAAGGCGCCGGGTTGTTGCCCGCCAGGGCAGCCGTTGCCGCATTGCACAGGCTCTGGTCTGGCCCGGCATTGGCGGCCGGCGTAGCCGGATTGACGGTAATGGTTGCTGCGGATGAGTAGGCAAGGGCACAGGCACCGCTTTGTAATACCGCCCTGTACTGCGTGGTAGCAGTTAAGTTGAGGTAAGATTGGGTTGCATTACTATTAGTAACAGGTTTCCAGGTGGAACCAGCATCAACAGATGATTCCCAGCGGATGATAGTGCCTACCTGTCCGCTCAGGGTAATGGTTCCGCTGTTGGTGCCCGCGCATACCGTAGCCGAGCCGGCGGTAGTGCCGCCTGCTATTGCAGAATTTGTAATCGTCACTTCATCAGGCAGGTCATTACATGGTGCAAGCCCTTTTATTGTCCAGGTAAATTTATAGGTATTGCCTGCAACCAAGCCGGTAACCGTAGTTTGGTAGTTGGCCGGGCTGGTAATGGTTACCGCAGGCCCGCCGGTTTGCGTCCATATGCCTGAGAGCGGGGCCGGATTATTTGCCGACAAGGTTGCAGTTATTGCATTGCACAAATTCTGGTCGGGGCCCGCATTTGGTGTTACCGTAGCCGCGTTAACCGTAATGGTAGTAACTGAGGAATAGGCAATATTGCATGCACCGCTCTGTAAAACCGCCCGGTATTGCGTGGTGGCAGTTAAATTAATGTATGATTGCGTAACTGTAACGTTTCCTATCGGATCCCAATGTGTTCCTCCATCAACTGAAGACTCCCAGCGGATAATATTTCCTGACTGGCCGCTTAAGGTGATATTGCCGCTGTTAGCGCCCGCGCATACTGTAGCCGAGCCGGCGGTGGTGCCGCCTGCAACTATATCGTCAACAATAGTTACCTCATCGGGCATATTATTGCATGGTGCTAGCCCTTTGATAGTCCAGGTAAATTTATAGGTATTGCCGCCGGTGAGGCCGGTTACGGTGGTTTGATAATTGGTTGGGTCGGTAATGGTCACCGCCGGGCCGCCGGTTTGAGTCCAGGTACCCGTGAATGGTGCCGGGTTGTTTCCAGCCAGGGTAGCTGCGGCTGCTTTGCACAAATGCTGATCCGGCCCTGCATTGGCAGCCATTGTGGCCGGGTTGACGATTATGGTGGTGGCTGATGAAAAAGCTAAGTCGCACAGACCGTTTTGCAAAACGGCCCGGTATTGCGTAGTCGCAGTCAGATTCAAATAAGACTGCGAAGTAGTCAGATTGTACAAAGGGAGCCAGGTAGCGCCGCCGTCTGTGGAAGACTCCCAGCGGATAATACTTCCTGATTGTCCGGCAAGCGTTATTGTACCGCTGTTTGCACCGGAGCATACGGTTGCCGAGCCTGCAGTTGTACCGCCCACAACACGATTATCAACAATAACTACCTCATCGGGCATGTTGCTGCAGGGCGCCAGGCCCTTGATGGTCCACACAAACTTATAGGTATTGCCGCCGGCAAGGCCGGTTACGGTGGTTTTATAGTTGGCCGGGTCAGTGATCACGGCTGCCGGGCCGCCGGTCTGGGTCCAGGTGCCGGTAAAAGGCGCCGGGTTGTTGCCCGCCAGGGCAGCCGTTGCCGCATTGCACAGGCTCTGGTCTGGCCCGGCATTGGCGGCCGGCGTAGCCGGATTAACGGTAATGGTTGCTGCGGATGAGTAGGCAAGGGCACAGGCGCCGCTCTGCACTACCGCCCTGTACTGCGTGGTAGCAGTTAAATTTGTATATACCTGAGTTACGGTAGTATTGGTTACAGGCACCCAGGTAGTGCCTCCATCTGCCGATAGCTCCCACCTTACAATGTTTCCTGTCTGTCCGCTCAGGGTAATGGTTCCGCTGTTGGTGCCTGAGCAAACGGTAGCCGAGCCGGCGGTGGTGCCGCCTATGGCTGTTTTATCGATAGTGATATTAACTGTACTGCTGCTTGGAGGGCATCCTGCTGCCGAAGTGATAGTCCAGGTAAATTTGTAAGTGTTGCCGGGCAGCAATCCGCTGGCAACGGCATTCGGCTGGGTATCATCAGAAAACGTTACGCCTGTTTGTCCGGAACTCACCGTCCATTTACCTGTTCCGGGCGAAGGGGAATTTCCTTTTAAGGTGTAAGATGTTACGCTGCAAACTTCATCATCACTGCCCGCATTTGAAGTAACTGGAGATGGCTGTACAGTAACGGTCACCGTAACGGGGCTGCCTGCACAGGTATTATTATAAGGAGTTATTGTATAGGTAACCGTTGCCTGTGCCGTACCGGAATTTACCAGTAAGTCGTTGATAGTAGTAACCGCGCTTGCAGCAGGATGATTGCTGTTGCCTGTTAAGCTGCCATTGCTGGTAACGCTTGTCCAGGTATAAGTGGTACCGCTGATGTTAGAGGATAAACTGATGCCTGCCTGCTGGTTACTGCAAACTATGGCATTTGCTGCAGCGGCAGTAACTACCGGCAAAGGAGTAACGTTTACTTTCAGGGTAAACGGCGTGCCTGTACAGGCGCCCGAAACCGGCGTTATGGTATAGGTAACAGTGGCGGTAGCAATACCGCTTGCAGTAAGCACATCATTAATAGTGCTGCCGCTTCCGCTGGCTGTATAACCTGAGGCGCTGCCTGCTGTTACAGCGGCTGTCCAGGTAAAAGTACTTGCCGGGTCGCTGCCGGTAATAGTATAGCTGGCCGGCTGGCCGCTGCAAATTGTTAAGGCAGCTGCGCTGGTTACCGTTACCGGCTTTGCAATAAAGAGGGTAACAGAACTGGTAATTATATTACAGGGCGCGGGCAGGGAAGTAGTAGCCTGTAAATTCAGCGTAACCTGCCCGGCAGCACGCTCAGCCGCCGATGGTGTATAATGAGGATTCAATATGGTGCGGCCTCCGGTAAAGCTGCCGGTACCGCCTGTCCACTGGAAGCTTGCCGCACTGCCGGTGATGGTTCCGTTGAGCTGGGCAACATCAGCGTTGCAGATATGCTGGTCGGCCCCGGCTGATACGGTAGGCGCCTGCTGAAAGGTAAGGTGCTGGGTGGCTGTAGTGCTGCCGCAGGTATTTTGCTGGGTTACGGTAACGGTATAAGCTGCATAATCGGTAAAGGTGATTTGCGGGTATTGACTGTTGGCGTTTGTGCCGTTTGCAAAGCTGTAGGCGCCGCCGGTCACCGTCCAGGTGTAGGTATTGGCCAGCGGCACGGCTGTGCCGGTAAGCGTTGTTTTAGTAACGCCTGTACCGGTGCTGAAACTCAGGGTTTGGTTACCGCCGCACAAAGCAGCATCAGGAGACAATTGAGTAACCGGCGGCCCGTCAACAATTACGGTTTGTGCGGCGCTGGTTATAGTGCCGCAGCTTGCCGAGGTAATACCCAGCGTAATATTATAACTGCCCGGTGTTGAAAATACAAACTGCGGCTGCTTGCTGGTACTGGAGGTTCCGCCCGCGTAAGTTACTGTACCGGGGCCGGTAACCGTCCAGGTATAATCATTGGCTGCAGAACAGGTATTGTCAATCACAGACTGGTCGGTTGGCATCAGGGACGATGACGAGCATATCCGTGACGAAGGCAGCGTAAATGCCGGCTTGGGCGGATCCTGAATACAGATGCTGAATTCGTAAACGGCCGTATTGCAAACAGTTGTTCCGCCATTCAGTTCAAGGGTTACCTTATGTGTACCGGCTGTAGTGAACTGATAATCAAATTTGGCATGTACATCGGCATAGGCTAATTTGGGGTTAGGGTCGCCGTCAACATACCAGTTATAGGTTGCTGTATTGTTTAAACAAGTATTATCAGTGGCGAGCGGATTTTGACCGGGATAAGAGTTATTGATAAATTCAGTTACTGCATTGGTGCATCCCACCGGGTTTCCTAATATCTTATTATAAGGTGCATCAAACACCTTGGCCGAAGTGCTTACCGTTGTGCCAATGTTACCGCAGTAAGATATGGAGGTTTGCAGGCGAACATCATAGGCATTGGCCACCTGCTGGTTCGGGATGCCGCATGATGAGGTAGTATAAGTATGGGCCACATTACCATTGGTGCTCAGAATTTCGCATTGGGTAAGCGTTACGCTTGCACCGTCGCCGAAGGTTAAGGTGTAGAGGTTGCCGGGGTAGTTATTGGCAATTGAACTTGGCGGAATGGTAAATACAATGGTTCCCTTGCCTTCAGACAAGCAAACGCTGTTGTTGCCGTTGCTGCCGATACCGTTACTTACCGGGTTATTAATAAATGTATAGGCCTTGGTAGCAACGGTCAGGTTATTAATGGCCTTGACTAATATGGTATAATTGGCCGCATTGGCAATAAATGCTGCTGGAGCGGTGCTGATAACAACCGTGTTTTCCGTTGTTTTAGACAGCTCATTATAAAAATTTGCAGTTACCGCTGAGCCTGAGGTTGAGGTATTGCTGAAAATAAACTTAGTACCGCTCTGGCCTTCGCATACGCCAAAAACATCAGGATTTGAACCGTTGATGGGCTGCCCCTTTACACCGGCTGTAACGGCAGCGCCCGCTGCTACGGAAAAAGGTGTTGATTCGGCGCTCACGGTTGCCGGCTGGGTTGTTTTCACCCTAACCTTATAGTTAAGGCCTGCAGGCGTGCCGGCAGGAATAATGCCATTCACAAATGTAGCGTAAAACCCTGCAGAAGAGCCGATCAGCGTTTCAGCAGCAAAGCTGCCGGTAGCATCAGAAAGGTACAGATTAAAAATATTGCTTTGCGCTATACAGCCTGTTGTATTGTCAATATGAATGGGCACCCCGATGGTAGAGCCGGGAGTATAAGGTCCCGGGTCAACATTGCTGATGGTAACCGTTTGTGCTTGCACAGAAGAAAGGAAAAATAAAGTGCTTGTAACCAAAAGCACTATCACTCTGGTAAAGCTTTTAATCATTCAAAATGCTCGTGTAAACGTTAATCATGCTAATGAGAATATTGTACGCTGAACCTGGCTGGCTTGTTACAAAATCAGGCTGGCAGGCAGCGGCTGGTTTAACGCACAATGAGCATTTTTACGTGAGCAGCTATGAATAGTTGCTTAATAGATGATTATTAACTCTGCAGAAAGTGATAATCCGGCAGCAGGCGACTTCAGGAAAACTTTATAAGATCAGGCAGTTCTGCCGAAAAAGAGATAGGCTACAAATATGGCCGCTATAATGCCGGCTGCATCGGCAATCAGGCCGGCGGGTATGGCATAGCGTGATTTTTTGATGCCAACGGAACCAAAATAGAGCGCCACAATGTAAAAGGTAGTATCGGCCGAACCATTAAATATACAGCCGAGCCGCCCGGCAAAGCTGTTTGGCCCGTACGTTTGCATGGTGCTGATCATCATAGCCTTTGAGCCGGAGCCGCTGAGGGGCTTCATATAAGCCACCGGCAGGGCATCCACAAACCGGGTATCCAGGTGACATCCGGCAACCAGCCATCTGACGCCGTTATTCAGGTAATCCAAAGCGCCGCAGTTACGGAATACGCTGATGGCTACCAGCATAGCCACGAGGTAGGGAATAATTTTTATGGTGGTTTCAAATCCGTTTTTGGCGCCCTCCACAAAAGCCTCAAACATGTTTATCTTCTTCCGCAGGCCGCCCAGCAGAAATATAACCGGAATGCTGTACAGCAGCAGGTTGCTTACAATACCTGAAACCAGGCTGATCTGCTCATGGCTCAGGTAAGCTGTAAAGTACCAGACCAGCAGGGTAATAAAGGCGGTAAGCCCTCCAAGCCATGCTATAATCACCCTGTCGAACAGATTGATTCTTTGTTTAACGGCCACCGTTAGCATACCGGCAACAGTGGCTACATACGTGGCAATAATACAGGGCAAAAAAATATCTGTCGGGTCCTTGGCATGTAAAATGGCACGCTGGGCAATGATGGTTACCGGCAGCAGCTGAAGGCCGGAGGTATGCAGCACCAGAAACATGATTTGAGCATTGGAAGCAGTTTCCTTGTCGGGATTAAGCTCCTGCAGACTGGCCATAGCTCTTAGCCCCAGCGGGGTAGCGGCATTATCAAGCCCGAGCAGGTTTGCCGAAAAGTTCATCATCATCTGCCCGGCGGCCGGATGACCGGCAGGCACTTCGGGAAACAGCCGGTGAAAAAAAGGGCCTACAATGCGCGACAGAAAATTTATGGCACCGGCCTTTTCGCCGATATTCATGATGCCCAGCCAGAAGGCCATAGCGCCGGTTAAAGGCAAGGCAATATCCATCACGGCTGATTTGGATGAGCTGAATAAGCCATCCACCAGTAAACTAAAAGCATCGGTTTGCCCTAATACAGCCAGCTTGAAAAGGGCTGCTGCAAAGGCAACCAGAAAAAAGCCTACCCAGATGTAATTTAATGCCATGTTTCAATAATACCTGTTTTTACACAGCGATTGCAAGTAATTACTTAAATTAATATTCAAAACTTTAATTTAGCAATTTATGATAAGGCTATGGCAACAATAGAACTGATACGTGCCTCGGGCGACTTCGGCTTTGAGGCCAGCGACGAGTATGGGCACACTGTAAAAATGGACAGCAGCCCCGAAAGCGGCGGCCAGAATTACGGTGTGCGGCCAATGCAGATGCTGCTGATGGGCCTGGGCGGCTGTTCGGCTATTGATGTAATAACTATACTGAATAAACAGCGGCAGCAGGTGCAGGAATACCGCATGGTAATTTCCGGCGACCGCGAGCAGGGCAAGGAGCCTTCTTTATGGACTGATATTAATATTGAGTTTCATTTGCATGGCGACATTAATGAAGACAAGGCGCAAAAGGCTGTTGAATTATCTGTCAAAAAATACTGTTCTGTAGCTGCAACGCTTGAGAAAGCAGGCGCAAAAATTAAATGGCAGGTGTACCTGTATCCCTCAAAATAAATTATATAAACCGCTATCAGCTATGTCAAATCAACTGGACCCGTTAACCCGGACCATACGCATACAAACAAAACAAACGCAGCAGCACGAACACTCAACGCCCCTTTACCTGACCAGCAGCTTCACTTTTGACGATGCCGAAACCATGCGGGCGGCCTTTGCCGATGAGAACAGTGAAAACATCTACAGCCGGTATAATAACCCTACCGTTGATGAATTTGTAGCAAAGATGTGCATGCTGGAAAATGCAGAAGCCGGCTTTGCCACTTCCACCGGTATGAGCGCAGTTTTTTCGTCCATAATGGCGCTGCTTAAGCAGGGCGATCATTTGTTGTGCTGCAGTTCGGTTTTCGGGAGTACGTTTGTAGCGGTTACCAAATACCTGCCCCGTTACGGTATTACCTGCTCTCTGGTTCCGGCTGCCGACCCGGAGGCATGGGAAGCCGCCGTGCAGGAAAATACCCGGATGATATATCTGGAAACGCCGACTAACCCGCAGCTCGAGATTATTGATCTGGAATGGGCCGGTAACTTTGCCAGGAAGCATCAGCTCATTTTGAATGTGGATAATTGCTTTGCCACCCCGTTGCTGCAGCGCCCTGCTGATTATGGCGCGCACCTGATTGTGCACTCTGCTACCAAGTGGATCGACGGGCAGGGCAGGGTGATGGGCGGCGTTGTGGTAGGGCGTGAAGATTTGGTTAACGAAATCTATTTGTTTTGCCGCAACACAGGGCCGGCATTATCGCCCTTTAACGCCTGGGTGCTGAGCAAAAGCCTGGAAACACTGGATGTGCGTATGCAGCGGCACTGTGAAAATGCCCTTCAGGTGGCCAAAGCATTGCAATCGGCGCCACAGGTTGCCTGGGTAAAGTACCCGTTCCTGGAAGGGCATCCGCAATATGCTATTGCCATAAAACAAATGAAGGCAGGCGGCGGTATTCTGTGCTTTGAAGTAAAAGGCGGTCTGGCTGCCGGCCGTAAGTTTTTAGATGCGCTGCAGCTGTTATCCGTAACTCCCAACCTTGGCGATACCCGCAGTATTGCTTCGCACCCGGCGAGTACAACTCATTCCAAACTCACTGAGCAGGAGCGGCTGGCTGTAGGAATAACTCCCGGCTTAATCAGAATCTCTGTTGGGCTGGAAAAGGCAGAAGACGTTATAGCAGATATAGAACAGGCATTGAAAGCATAAGCATTTAAACAAATTATTATGTATATAGCAGCAAAGCTGTAGCTAATTAGCTACAGCTTTGCTGTTTTTATAATAGCTTGTTGTGTACATCTTAAACAGTTAATAAACTTTGGCTGTACACATAACCCATACAACTGCAGATTGTAAGGGTTTAATCACCTGCAATTATGGTTGTTATCACTATTGTTTAAGGAAACTTAATAATTTGTTAATGATAATGTTAATAACTAAATACCAGCGTAACTTATTTAATTGAATTAATGGCACTGTAGTTGAGCAAGGCAGTTTATACTCATCACTGCTTAAGCGGATGATGAATTCACAAATTAAATATTTGATATGAACAGTAAACTTAAAAAAGCTGCCTTATTGCTTTCGGGAGTGATGATGGGCGGCCAACTCTTAGCCCAGACTCCTGATTCAACCTCAACCCCTAAAAATTATGTGCAGCCATTTGCTCCTGCCAGCGCTTACCGCACCTGGTCAATCGGTTTTGGTGCCGGTTACCTCACGCCTTACAGCATTTTCAGAAGCAACAGGGCTGATTTTAATACTCCGAATGAAAAACTGGGGTACAATTTTTATGTGAAGAAGCAATTTCTATCTTCATTTGGTATCCAGGCCGATGTATTTAAAGGCCGTGTACAAGGTACAACCCCGTCCGGCATCACGCCCTATACAAAATTCAACACTGATATTAAGTATGCCGCCGACCTCAGCGCTAATATCACTGTAGCCAATATCAGCTGGAGGCATAACCAAACTGCTATACAGCCCTATTTAACTGCCGGCGGCGGTTTTATGGATTTCAGTCCGGCTTTATATGATGCATCCGGTAACAGAACGCAATTTAAACCCAATGGCAGCAATGTAAACCAGTTTTACATTCCGTTAGGCGTAGGCCTTAAGTTTAATGTTTCGCCCGGTGTGAATATTGACCTGGGATATCAGGTTAACTTTGTGGATGGCGATAATCTGGATGGATATAACTACGAGTCAAATAATGATAAGTTTTCCTATTTCCATGCCGGTTTAGAATTTGCCCTGGGCAAACGCTCGAAACCGCAGCTGGCTACCTATAATCCGGTATCGGCCATGCGCTACGAGTATATCAGCAAAACCAATACGCTGGAAGCTGAGCTGGCAGCGCAGAGAGCACAGAGCGCTCAGCTGCGTAATGACTTAAATACAACTAACGCTAACCTGGCCCGCTTCACTACAGATACAGATGGCGATGGTGTGCCGGATGCCTACGATAAATGCCCTAACACGCCTGCCGGTGTTAAGGTTGATGGTTCCGGCTGCCCGCTTCCTGCACCTGTAGCTCCGGTAAGGGTATATGTTACCGAGGAGGACAAAAAGGTAGTGAGGGAAGCTATCAGGAACTTAGAGTTTGATTTTGGCAAGGCTACCATTAAGGAGCATTCTCTGCCAAGTCTGGACAGGGTTGCCGATATTCTGGTAAGTAAAAACTTCAGTTTAAAATTAGCCGGCCATACCGATAATGTAGGTTCTGCCGCTGCTAACCTGAAACTATCAAAAGATCGCGCAGAAGCTGTTAAGGAATATCTGGTGAGCAAAGGCGCCAACCCGTCACGCATTGAGGCTACCGGTTACGGCAAAACACAGCCTATTGCTTCTAACAAGACAGAAGCCGGCCGCCAGAAAAACCGCCGTGTAGAATTTACTTTGTTTTAACAGTTTAAAACAAGCATAAAAAGCGCCGCTTACCTAAGCGGCGCTTTTTTCGTTATTAGCTTAATTATAATTCAAAAAAGTCGGCTAAGCCTCCGAAGTAAACATCATTCCAGCCTTCAACGATATCATTATAAGCTTCATCAGGGATGTTGATATGGCGCAGCTCCGCAGAAGCCCCCTGCTTGTCGGCGTGCAGTTTTATGGTTACTATGGATTCTTCCGGCTGGCCGTCAAAATACCACTGCTGCACTATCTTTTTATTTTCCTCAAACTCCAGGTTCCTGCCTGATATGCTGCCATCCCACAGGGAAAACTCAGACCCTGGCGTGGTTGACATCTCTGCCGGTTCGCCTGTCCACAATTGCAGGGTGACAGGGTTGGTTATAGCATTATAGACATCATCCGGCGGAGCGGGCAGGAGGTAATATTTTTTGAAATCTTTCACAAGTGCAAAATGCACAATAAAAATCTTTTTTAAACTGTAGTATTTATAAATGGTTATGGTAAGATATGTATAAAATTGTGTTGCTTCGCCACGGTGAAAGCGTTTGGAATCAGGAAAACCGTTTTACGGGATGGACGGATGTTGATCTGTCAGAAGGAGGTTTTCGGCAGGCCCGCCAGGCCGGCGAGATTCTGACCAGGAATGATTACAAGTTTGATATCGGGTTCACTTCCATCCTGAAGCGGTCTATCAAAACGCTGCATTGCGTATTAGAGGAAATGGACCTGATGTGGATACCGGTACAAAAATCGTGGCGGCTGAATGAACGTTTTTACGGCGCCCTGCAGGGATTAAACAAAGCGGAAACCATAGTTAAGTATGGCGAAGAGCAGGTGCATAAGTGGCGCAGGGATCCGCACGAACACCCGCCCGCGATAAACAAAGATGATGAGCGTTTCCCCGGAAACCATTACCGTTATAAGGATTTAACCGACCGCGAGCTGCCGCTTACTGAAAATTTAAGTGAAACTATGGAGCGGGTGCTGCCTTTCTGGCTGGAAACCATTGTACCCGCCATGCGCCAGAACCTGAAGGTAATTGTATGTGCGCATGGCAACAGCCTGCGTGCCCTGATGCAGTACATTGATAATTTAAATGATGAAGAGGTAACCAACCTGGATGTACCTACCGGCGTACCCCTGGTTTATGAATTGGATCATGGTTTAAACCGTATCAAGCACTATTATCTGAAATAGGGCAGCGCTGAGTAACCATGCCTTATACAGCTTCGTGATTAGTCATCGCTCTGTTCAGTGAAATAATGGCTTCTTTAAAATCCTCGCGGGCTACCAGAAACTGAATGTTCACCTTGCGCAGGGCAAAGCCTGCGCTTTTTATGTTGATACCTTTTTCGGCAAGGGCCGCGGCAGACCGTGCCAGCAAACCGGGCTGATCAATGTTGGAGCCGATTAAACATACCATCGCCATCTTTTCAACGCTTACCTTTTCAAACTTATCGCTTAAGGCACTGATGAGTTTCTTGTTGTAATCCTTCTCCCATATTACTATGGATATACTATTGGCGCTGGTGGCCTTAAAGTTATAACTGATTTTAAAATCGTAAAAAACCTGCATAATCTCCAAATCCGACCCTACATTACCCACCATCAGCGGGTCGTAAATGTCTATCATCAGCAGTTTATCAGTGCCGGTGATCAGCTCTACCCGTTTGCTGGGGCATACATAGTCTTTGGTTATCAATGTACCTGGATGCTCCGGCTCGAATGTGTTCTTAATGCGAAGGTTAATATTATTAATTTCTAAAGGCTTAGAGGCTTTAGGGTGTATAGCCTCCATACCTACATCAGCCAGCTGGTCGGCAACATCATAGTTGGTAGAGCCCACCGGCATGCAATGCTCAATACCAACCATCACCGGATCGGCTGAGCATAAATGGTACTCTTTATGAATAACTACCTCAGTCGCCCTTACGGCGACAGCTATTTTACTGAAAGTAACTTCCGAATAACCACGGTCAAATTCTCGCATAATTCCTTCGGTTCCTTTAGTGTAACCGGTAGCAATGCAGATAGTATTCTTGAAATCAATATCCCTGAAGGCATGTTTGATGCGCTGATCAATAGTGTATGGCTTATGGTCATAAAAACCGCTTAAATCAACCAGAGTGGCATTGATGCCTGTATTTTGCAAAATGTTGGTAAATACAAAAGCCGAATGGCTTTCGCCGATGGAGGCCAGTATTTCCCGGGCAGCCTGCAGAATGCCCTCCTTGTTTACATAACCGGAAGCCAGTATATCTGATAGATTTTCCAGATAGCCCCGTGCATCATGTACATGCTTTTCAATAAACTGGTCGGCCGCGGTTAAATCAAGGTTTAAGTTTTTGTATTGCTTATTGATTTGCTTGAGCTTGATGATAAGATTGTTAAGCGGACGGTGAAAATCCTGATATTTGGCAATGCGGTGATAAACGCCCGGCTCACCCGTTTTCTTATTTTCAAGCAGAAGGTTGGTCACCCCCGAAAAAGCGGATACTACAAATATGCGGTTATATAATTCGTTGCCGGTACGCTTATAGAGGATAATGTTTTTAATAACATCGCCCAGGGCGCTCATAGAGGTACCGCCAATTTTTTCTACAGTTAACATTATATAAAAACTAAAAAGCTGCTAAGCTAACACTATATGCCGTTTTATGCAAGGGTGTAACTGATACAATAAGCCTCACCCGGCCTTGGGATACAGCGCGCCGGCTTTTTCTGCCGAAGTTTTGATGCCCTTGATCATGGCAGCGCTGAAACCATGATATTCCATATCGTTTAGCCCGGCAATGGTGCAGCCCTTGGGGGAAGTTACCTTGTCAATTTCCTGTTCGGGATGCGAGGCTAACCGCAGGAGAAGATCGGCAGCGCCCTTAGCAGTTTGGGCGGCCATTTTTAAAGCATCATGCGCATGGAAGCCGATTTCGGTACCTCCCTGTGAGGCGGCGCGTACAGCCCGTAAAAAAAAGGCAATGCCGCAGGCACACAGGGCGGTAGCGGAAGTCATGAGTTCCTCGTTAATTTGCAGGCTGATGCCCACCGTATCAAACATGGCTGTAACCAGTTTCAGGTTTTGTTCAGATGCATTGTCGGTAGCAATACAGGTCATGGACTGGCCGATGGCAATGGCTGTGTTAGGCATAGCCCTGATCACCTGAACTTCGGCCTGGAGCTCGCGCCGGATATCCTTGCAGCTTACTCCCGAAACTACCGAAACAAATAGTTGCCTGCCAGCCTCAGCAGCCGGTTTAACTTCGTGCAGCAACTGATTTAATTGCTGCGGCAGCACGGCTAAAATTACAATATCAGCGCCGCTTACCGCTGTAACATTATTACTGGTTATCTGATAGCCCTGCTGTTCGTATGCGGCAATAGCGCCGATGTTTCTGCGGGTTAAGATAATTTGTTCCGGCCGGCAAATATCTGCCTTAACTAATCCCTTTGCCAGCGACAAGCCGATGTTTCCGCTGCCCAGTATTGCAATTTGTTGTAATGCCATAAGTATTTTATTTGCTGAGCCTTGTACCAAAAGGCTCATTTTTATCTATGTTCTTTAAGTCGCCTGCATGCCCAATGATCACGGCGCTTACGCCGCCGGCTATGGCCGAAAAGGCATTATCCAGCTTAGGCAGCATACCGCTATGGATAACCTGATCTTTTTTCAGTTGCGCGTAGTGCTTCTCATCAATATGCGGATACAGAGAATCTTCGTTAGAAACGTCTTTCAGCACACCTTTCTTTTCAAAGCAATAAATTAACGTGGCGGTATAATGCTGTGCCATAGCTACAGCCAGGGCTGATGCAATGGTATCCGCGTTAGTGTTTAGCAATTGCCCGTCGCCATCATGAGTTAATGCACTGAAAACAGGAGTAAAGCCAGCCGTTAGTAAGTGATTAATACTATCCACATTCACCGATTTATCATTTAAGTCACCCGCAAAACCATAATCAATAGTTTTTACGGGCCGTTTCTTAGCTGCAATAGTGTTTCCATCGGCGCCGGTTAGCCCGATAGCATTGGTACCAAAACGCTGCAGCTGCGCCACGATGTTTTTGTTGATCAACCCGCCATAAACCATGGTAACAATGCGCAGAGTTTCTATATCAGTAATTCTGCGGCCATCTATCATTTTTGCCTCAATGCCTAAATCTTCAGAAATCTGTGTGGCAACCTTCCCGCCGCCGTGTACCAGAATCTTGCTTCCCTTTAATGCAGTAAAGTCCTTCAGAAAGTGAAACAGATTTTCAGAGTTGTCAATTACATTACCTCCGATTTTTATAATATACAGCTGATGCTTTTTTGCAGATGCCATGAATATTGTACAATCAAAATCAGTTTATGCTGATCAAGGGCTAAAATAGCAGAAAATGTGTGCATTGAAAGCCAAATAACATCTGAACTGAAACATAAACTTACTTAGCGGGGTTTTAGCCTGTGTCAGTATTTAAAAGTTGATTAAAATTTAATAAACATACATGAAGGATTATCAGCAAACTTCCGCTAAGCCGAGGGTGGTAATTATTGGCGGAGGTTTCGGCGGTATAAATGCAGCAAAAAAGCTTAACAACAATGAGGTTGAAGTGATTATGCTGGATAAGCACAATTATCATACTTTTCAGCCGCTGCTATACCAGGTTGCTATGGGCGAAATTGAAGCTGATGCCATTGCCTTTCCGCTCAGGCGGATGTTTCACCGGCAGCGTAACTTTGATTTCCACATGACCGAAGTACAAAAGATTGATCCGGCCAACAATATAATCAATACCAGCATCGGTAATGTGAAATATGATTATCTGGTGATAGCAACAGGCGCCAACACTAATTTTTTCGGTAACCAGGAAATTGAGCATCATACCATGCCCATGAAGAATATTGCCGAAGCGTTAAACATCAGGAGCCTGGTGATCCAAAACTTAGAGAAGGCGGCAATAACGCTCGATGAAGCAGAGCGAAAAGCGTTGTTAACTTTTGTGGTTGTAGGCGGAGGGCCCACCGGGGTAGAACTGGCCGGATCACTGGCTGAATTAAAAAGCAATATACTGGCCGAAGATTATCCGTACCTCAGCGCGGAGGATATGCAGATTCATTTGGCTGAAGGAAAACCTGAGTTAATTGCGGCCATGTCTGAACAGGCCGGGGTTAAAGCCAAAAAATATTTAACCGACCTGGGGGTAAACGTGTATAACAGCGTTCATGTAAAGGATTACGACGGGAAGCAGCTTATTATCGATAATGGTAAAGTGATAAGCACTTATAATGTATTCTGGGCGGCCGGCGTAAAAGGCGAAATACCCGACGGCGTTGCAGCTGATGCTGTAACCAGGGGCAGCCGCATACAAACAGATGAATTTTGCAGGGTGAAAGGCTATACTAACGTTTTTGCCATAGGTGATGTGGCGGCTATGATTACGGCAGAAAATGCAAATGGCCTGCCTGGCGTTGCCCAGGCGGCTATACAAACCGGCGGCCATGTAGCCAAAAGCATCATGAATATTTTAAAGAACAAACCTTTGGTTCCGTTTAAGTATAATGATAAAGGCTCGTTGGCTACCATAGGGCGAAACAAGGCAGTGGCTGATATAGGCCGGCTGCATTTTCAGGGCTTTTTCGCCTGGCTGTTATGGATTTTTGTACACATCATGACGCTGGCCGGTTTCAGCAACAAGCTATCCGTATTCTTCAGCTGGCTGATTAATTATTTCACCAAGAACAGTGATTACCGGATTATTGTAAGGGGATTTGATACAAAAACAATGATGACTGATCCCATTGCCAGGTGATAGCAGCTTTAAGCTGTTTAAATAATAATGAAAATATGTTTAACAATAAATTAAAACTATTGTTAAACAAGCATAATCAAACATTAAAAGAACATGCCAACTAACAACAATCCTGAACATAGCGAAGGTAAAGTAACCAAAGCTATTGAAAATCAAACCGCAAAATTACCTTCAGACCTGTTTTTATATGCGGCTCTGGCTTCTATAGGTACCTCTTTAACCCTTAAAATTTTAAAGCAGGATAAAAATGCTTTGTTTGTAGGCCAATGGGCTGCGCCATTTTTATTATTAGGTTTGTATAACAAGCTGGTTAAACTGGAAGGCAACGACTAATTACCAAAACAAAGGCTGATAAATTTTATCAGCCTTTGTTTTAATGCCTCGCCGGTTAGCTATAAGCTCATCAGCATTGCCTTTAATACCGCCTGTGCCGCCCACACACGGTTACCTGCCTCATTAATTACTATAGAATTCGGGCTATCCAGTATTTCGTCAGACAGCTCTAAGTTTCTGCGTACGGGCAAGCAGTGCATTACTTTAGCATTGCTGGTAATTTTCAGGCGATTGCCGGTTAGCATCCAGGGCTCATTGCCGGGCAGTATTTTTCCGTAAGGTTCATAGGCCGACCAGTTTTTAACATAAATAAAATCAGCGCCGCTTAATGCTCCATCCTGGTTGTGTGTAATAAAAGCGCCCCTGGTAAATTCCTCAGCCAGTTCGTAACCTGCCGGATGGGTTATGGTAAAATCAACATCGGCCCTGCACATCCATTCGGCAAACGAATTGGGTACTGCCTGCGGTAATGCTTTGATGTGGGGAGCCCAGGTTAAAACCACTTTCGGGCGGGGTTTGGTTTTAAGTTCCTCAATGGTAACTAAATCAGCCAGGCTCTGCAGCGGGTGGCGCGTTGCAGATTCCAGGCTTACCACCGGTACGCCGCAATATTGTACAAATTTGTTAAACACAACTTCGCTGTAATCTTCACCTCTGTCTTTCAGGCCGGGGAAGGAGCGAACACCGATTATGTCGGCGTACTGGCCCATAACAGCAGCGGCCTCGCGGATATGCTCAACACTGCTGCCGTTCATCACCACATGGTCCTGCAGTTCCAGGGCCCATCCTTCCTTATCTATATTCAGCACAATTACGTTCATGCCCAAATTTAACGCCGCCTTTTGAGTGCTCATCCTGGTGCGCAGGCTTGGGTTCAGAAATACCAATGCAAGCGTTTTGTTCTTGCCCAGCTGCTGGTCGGCGTACGGGCTCCTTTTCAATTCCAGCGCAGCGGCCACTAAACCATTGATATCGCTTACATCATGTACAGAAGAAAATAACCGCATGGAGTGATTTGACTATAAATTTGCTGATTAATGATTAAACCGGTAATAACCTGCTGCTTAGCGCTTGGGAAAATGCCTCTAAAAATCTGTCGGCATACTCCTGCTTCAGGTTTAGGGCCGGCAGTAATCTTACTACGTTCGGCTTAGCCTCGCCGGTAAAAATATGATGCTTATAAAGCAGTTCCTTACGGACATCACTAAGTTCTTCCGGTAACTCAATGCCGATCATCAGGCCCCGGCCGCGCACTTCAATAACCTGATCAAATTTCTTGAGCTCGTTCATTAAATAGGTGCCTACGTTCAGGGCGTTCTGCATTAACTGTTCCTGCTGCATTATCTCTAACACTGCCAGGCCGGCTGCACAGGCTAAATGGTTGCCCCCGAAGGTGGTTCCCAGCATACCGTAAGCAGGCTGAATTTTGGGTGAGATGATGATGCCGCCAACAGGAAAACCATTACCCATCCCTTTGGCCATACTATATATATCGGCATTAATGCCTGCATAATCATGTGAGAAAAACCTGCCGGTACGACCGTAGCCGCATTGCACGGAGTCGGCAATAAATACGGCATTATGCTCATCACACAGTGTTCTTATCTTTTGCAGAAACGCTATGGGCGCTACCTGTATGCCGCCAACACCCTGTATGCCTTCAATAATAACAGAGGAAATTTCGTTGCGGGCGAAAGCTTGTTCTAAAGCAGCCTCATCGGCCCAGGGCAGGAAGATTACATGGTCTGTTTCATTAATGGGAGCCACAATCTTTGGGTTATCGGTAACGGCAACAGCCAGTGAAGTGCGGCCATGAAATGATTTGCGAAAGGCGATCACCTTTTTTTTGCCGTTATAAAACGAGGCCAGCTTCAAAGCGTTTTCATTAGCCTCGGCTCCTGAATTGCACAGGAATAGCTGGTAGTCTGCCTTACCCGAAACCTTTCCGAGCAGCTCGGCTAATTGCTGCTGTAAAGGAATTTCGACCGAGTTGGAGTAAAAACCAATTTGATGCAGCTGTTTCTCCAAACGTTCCACATAATGAGGATGGGTGTGGCCAATGGAAATTACCGCATGGCCGCCATATAAATCCAGATATTCAGTTCCCTTATCATCATAAACAAGACTGCCCCTGCCTTTTACAATTTCAATGGGATTGATGGGATAAACGTCGAACAGTTTCATAAGATTGAATTTTTAAATCGTTTAAAATTAAAAGGCCGCTGCCTTTAAGCGCAAACCGGTTGTTTCCTCCAGATCAAACATCAAATTCATGTTCTGCACCGCCTGCCCGGAAGCGCCTTTAAGCAGATTATCAATAATGCTGACAATAAACAGCTTATTATTGAATTGCTTAACCTGAATAAAGCATTTGTTGGTATTCACAATCTGCTTCAGGTCAATATTGCTGGTGGTAACATGCGTAAAAGGGTGAGATTGATAATAATCATTATAAAGTTGAAAAGCATTTTCCTGAGTAAGTTCGCTGTCGAGGTAAATAGAAGCAATAATTCCCCTCGTGTAATCGCCCCGGTAGGGAACAAAGTTGATTGGCTGATTCAACGCCGGCTGCACTTGCTTTAATGATTCTCCGATCTCGTTCAGGTGCTGATGCTCGAATGCCTTATAAACAGACATGTTATCATTGCGCCAGCTGAAATGCGAAGTGGGGGAAAGGCCTTGCCCTGCACCGGTAGAGCCGGTAGTGCCTGTAATATGTACTTCGCTGTGCAAATGGTTGCCGGCAGCCAAAGGCAGCAGGCCCATCTGTAAACAGGTGGCAAAGCACCCCGGATTGGCAATATTGCCAGCCTGCTTTATGGCATCCCGGTTAAGTTCGGGCAAACCATAGATGAATTTACGGTTATCAATTTCCGATTTAGCGTTAAGCCTGAAATCCTGACTCAGGTCAATAATTTTTACATTGGAAGGAAAGCTGCAGGCAGATAAAAATTGGCGTGCTTCGCCATGCCCTATACAGAGGAACAGCACATCAACATCCGGAGAAATATCATCAGTAAATTTTAAGTCTGTATCGCCAAACAGGTCGGTGTGGACTTCGTAAATGTAGTTGCCGGCATTGCTTTTACTGTGCACAAAGCTGATGTCAGCATTGGGGTGATTAACCAGCAGGCGCAGCAGTTCGCCGCCGGTATAACCTGCGCCGCCTATTATGCCGGTTTTTATTCGTTTAACACCCCTTAGGGGCACTTCAACGGTCGGGACACCTGCATACATGCTTTACTGCTGGTTAACTTTATGATAAATCATTACCTGGTTACCAAATATCTTTGAGAAACCTTTTACATCCTCGCCGCTCCAGGCATTGTTCATTTCGCCGTAGCTGCCAAACTTATTGGACATCAGATCATGATCTGATTCGATGCCGGTTACCTGGAAGCGGTAAGGATTAAGCTCCACCCAGACTTTTCCGCTCACCATTTGCTGGGTATCTGTTAAAAACACTTCGATGTTGCGCATAATCGGGTCATGAAACTGCCCCTCGTGCAGCCAGTTACCATAGAAGGAAGATAGCTGATCTTTCCAGGATAATTGCCACTTGGTCAGTACATGTTTCTCTAAGGTGTGGTGCGCTTTAATGATTATCATCGGCGCTGCAGCTTCAAAGCCAACGCGGCCCTTTATGCCGATAATCGTATCGCCAACATGAATATCGCGGCCTATACCGTAAGGCTGTGCAATGGCCTGTAAGGCTTGTATGGCTTTGGCCGGATGGTTATAGCGCTGACCATCAACAGCCATCAGTTCCCCTTTCTCGAACTCAAGTTCGAGTTTACGGGCATCAGTTTCTGAAACCTGCGTTGGCCAGGCATCTTCAGGTAAGCCTAAGTTGGAAGTCAGCGTTTCCTTGCCGCCAACTGAAGTGCCCCATATACCCTTATTAATGGAGTATCTGGCCTTTTCAAAGTTCATCTCTACACCATGCTCCTGCAAGTATTTGATTTCCTCCTCACGGCTCAGCTTTAAATCGCGTATGGGAGTTAAAATTTTGATGTCTGGTGTTATGATATTAAAAATCATGTCAAAGCGCACCTGGTCATTGCCTGCGCCGGTGCTGCCGTGTGCTACATATTCGGCACCGATTTCCCTGGCATAGCCGGCAATTGCCGTAGCCTGGCTTACCCGTTCGGCACTTACCGAAAGGGGGTAAGTATTGTTTTTTAATACATTGCCGTATATAAGGTAACGCACACAGGTGTTGTAAAAATTTTCGGTTTCATCTACCACATGGTGTGAGGTCACGCCCATCCGGTAAGCGCGTTCTTCCACCTGCTTCAGCTCTTCATCGCTAAAACCACCGGTATTTACAATTACCGAATGTACCTCCAGGCCTAAATCCTGCGTTAAATAGATGCAGCAGAACGAGGTATCCAAGCCGCCGCTGTAGGCCAGCACTACTTTACTCTTCATGTTGTTAAATTATCCTTTCAGGTTAATAACACCTGTTATTAATACAATAAACACTTTAACCGAGCCTTTAAGCGCCATTTCGATGCGTTCAAGCAGGGTGGCCTTGTGCGTAATCTTTTTCATCTTTTCTTCGTCCTGCTTTTTCTTTTCCGCCGGGTCATACAGCATGGCGGTACACAGGCAGTTCTTACGGCCCTTCATCGTCAGGATATCATAGTTGACACAACTGCGGCAACCCTGCCAAAACACTTCATCCTGTGTAAGCTCGGAGTAGGTAACAGGCTCATAACCCAGTTCCGAATTTATCTTCATAACCGCTAAGCCGGTAGTAAGGCCAAAAATCTTGGCTTCGGGATATTTCTTGCGCGATAATTCAAACACGGCATTCTTAATCGCCTTGGCTAAGCCAACTTTGCGGTAAATGGGGTTAACGATCAGGCCGGAGTTTGCTACAAAAGCTTCGTGGCTCCAGGTTTCTATATAGCAAAAGCCGGCCCAGGTACCGTCTTTGTGCAGGGCGATAATGGCTTTGCCTTCCAGCATTTTACCGGCTACATACTCAGGGGTTCGCTGAGCAATGCCTGTTCCGCGCGCCTTGGCTGATTCGGCCATTTCATCACAAATCAGCGGAGCATAGTCGGCATGTTGGGCGGAGGCAATAAGTATATCAAAATCTTGAATGGTCATTTTAAATTCCCTTTAAATAATCGGCCTTGCGGCTTAAAGTAGTTAACGGTTTTTCTGATTCAGAAGTTAAATACTTCTGCACAGATTGACAGGCATTGCCTGTTTCAAACCCGGGGAATATACAATCGTCGTCGTGACGGGGAATTTATAAAAACAGCTGAAACCAAAGCAGCTGCAACCGGAGCAAAGGCTGCTCGCAGGGTTGGCTTTATGAAGCTTTGCTGATTCATTATTGAGGTTAGTGTTTCTGTTTTTAAATTTTGTGCAAATTATTATATAAAAAATTACTTATGCAACAAATATTTCAATTATGTATTTGCAATTATAAAACAGCAGCAGGAGCCGAAACCATTTAAAAATAAATCAGATAAAAACTTGCAACTATGTGCCGGCACTGCTGTTGGATTAGTTATGTCACTTAATCCGCTTATTTTAACACTGGCATTGGATGAGGCAAGCCAGGCCTTTTTTAATAACCTGCGCAGGCAGCACTTTCCTGCAGCGCGTAATTATTTAGATGCTCACCTAACCCTGTTTCATAACCTGCCGGCTGGCGAAGAACAGATTGAGACTGTTGTAAAGCAACTGGCTGAAAAGCAATCAATCATCCGGTTGAAAGTTACTGAAGTCAGGAGTATCGGTAACGGGGTGGCTTATAAGATGGAAAGTAACGAATTGATGCAGCTGCATAAAAATTTACAGCAGCAATGGCAGCCCTGGCTTATTCCGCAGGATACGCAGAAGCTCTGGCCGCATATTACTATTCAAAACAAGGCTGATCCGCAGGATGCTGCCCGTTTAAAAGATGAATTAAGTACGAAATTTGAACCCTTTGAAGTGCAGGGAACAGGATTAAGTTTGTGGGAATATATGGGCGGCCCCTGGAAACATCTTGAAACGTACCGGTTTAGTAGCAGCGTTAAGTAAGCTGCTTTTGTTTGCTCATAATATCTTTCACTATCATTTCTGCATGAATGCGTGAATTTTCGATAAACCAGAGATGCGTATCCAGTCCGCCTACAACCACACCTGCCAGATACAGGCCGGGCATGTTGGTTTCCATCGTTTCGGGGTTATAGGCAGGGATATACTTATCAGCGGTGAGCTGTATGCCAATGCTTTTTAAGAAATTAAAATTAGGCTTATAGCCCGTCATGGCCATTACAAAATCATTAGGAATAGTAATCAGCCCTTTGGGGGTTTGTATATCAACTTCGGTTTCCCTTACAGCGGTTAGGCTCGAATCAAAATAGGCTTTGATACTGCCTTCATTAATCCGGTTTACAATATCAGGCCGCACCCAGTATTTTACGCGGCTGCTTATTTCGCCGCCCCTGATAACCAGCGTTACTTCGGCACCCTTGCGGTAGGTTTCCAGCGCTACATCAATGGCCGAATTACTGGAGCCTACTACTACTACCTTTTGCATGGTATAATAGCTGGGATCTTTATAGTAATGTTTCACCTTGGATAGATGCTCACCCGGTATATTAAGGTTAACGGCAATATCATAAAATCCGGTAGCCACTATTACCTTATGGGCCTGGTAGGCAGCCTTGCAGGACGTTACCTTGTAATAATCAACCTCATGCTTAACATCGGTTACCTCCTCAAACAAATGCAGCGGCAGGTTATACTGCGTGCTAACCCTGCGGTAATACTCTAACGACTCCGCACGGGTGGGTTTGTTGTGGGTAGTCATAAAGGGTACATTGCCAATTTCCAGTTTTTCCGATGTGGAAAAAAAGGTCATGGTATAGGGATAGTTATACAAGGAGTTAACCAGGCAGCCTTTTTCCAGGATAACAAAATTTAAACCGGCGTTCTGAGCGGCAATACCGCAGGCCAAACCAATGGGGCCGCCGCCAATGATCAGTAGGTCAAGCATCAGGTGTTATTATTTATTTGCCAGAACATCATCATAATCTTTATGCCGCCTGAACTCGGCCTGCGCAAAAGTACAGGTTGGTAAAATTTTAAGGTTATTTTTTCGGGCATAATCAACGGCGCCTGCAATCAGTTGATCGCCGATATGCTTACCCTGAAACTGACCGTCAACCTCTGTATGGTATATGTTTATTTCATTTCCATCCATTGAGTACAGGGATTCACCAATGCGATTACCTTGCTGTTCAATGTAAAAAGTTCCGTTTTTACCCTCTTGCTGGTGTTCTATCTTTGCCATATATCAATTCATTAACAACAATTAACTGAGAATCGTTAGGGCAGCGAAAAGTTTTTACACAGCAATTATATGCGTTGTTACATATTTAAAAAACGGCATTATGACAATGGCCTATTATACAAATGTTTTTTCAATACAAAAGCAGCCAGGCAGCGGGAGGGGGGCATACAGAAAATAAAAATGGGTAAGTTCTTCTATCGCACCGCTACAACCTTTTACCCTTGCTGCGTTCCCACCCTGGGGGAGTTCAAAGGGAGCTGGTCGTAAAAGACTTACCCGCCACAAAGATAGAAAAAAGTTTGTTTTCAGCTAATGAAAGATATTGTTTGTGCAAATCCGGCCTCAATAAACCTACCAGTGCTTTGATTATCAGTTGCAAAATCATTGTAATTTATTACCGTAACATATCAGGCAAGTTTGTTTTCGAACAACAGTTCCCGGTAAATGCTCCATTTCGCATTGGTATTAAATGTCTCCTTTTCCAATATATATAAGCGATCCACCGTAAATGTTTCCCGGCAGTGCAGGTTGCAAAACCGTGGCCATACTTTATAAAACGCATCCATAGGTATTTTTCTGGCCACAGTGATATGGGGTGTAAACTCGTTATCGTTCAGCTTAAGTACCCTTCTCAGTAAAGCCAGCCAGTTATCAGCTTTGTAATCAGGCTTAATAGCGGCATATACGGTGGCAAAACCTTCAGCATGTAAAAAGAATTTAAAATTGTCCACCTGTAAATCCACAGGCGGCATCGCTTTAATTTTACAGGTGAGCTGGTCAATCAACTGTTCGAGCATGTAAGGCTTTTGCCGGTGATATTTTTTGATTGATAAATGTGCAGGGGAGTTTTCACTGGGGAAGTTATGAATGATTTCCTTAGCGATAGACTTAAATTTTCTGATGGAATCCTTGATCTGCCCTTCAGGTGAAATCAAGATGTAGTAGTCTTTGTAACCGGTCATTGCAGTAAATTTCAATGCCCCAAAATGCTAAATTTATTAGCAAAAAGTCAAATTATTTTTGCACATTTGTAATGTGAGCCTTAAACGATACATTGTACATATTGACCTGGATTCGTTCTTCGTATCGGTTGAGCGGAAGTTTAATCCGGCACTGATCGGCAAGCCGGTTATTATAGGCGGCTCGGCAGACCGGGGCGTGGTGGCTTCCTGCAGCTATGAAGCACGGCAATATGGTATCCATTCGGCCATGCCTACCCGGCAAGCCATAAAACTCTGCCCTCATGCCATCATCATCAAAGGCACGCATGGGCGTTACTCGGAGGCTTCGGCAGAGGTTACGCAAATCATTGACAAGGCAGTGCCGCTTTACCAGAAATCATCGGTAGATGAATTCTACATTGACTTAACAGGCACCGACCGGTTCTATGATCCTTACCATATGGCCACCCGCTTAAGGCAGGATATTATTGCGCAAACCGGTTTGCCTATTTCTTTTGGCATGGCATCCGGCAAAACAGTGGCTAAGATGGCTACCAACGCAGCTAAGCCCAACGGCCAGCTATATGTACCGCATGGGCACGAAAAAGCCTTTATGGCGCCGTTTCCTATCAGCAAGATACCCATGCTGGGCGATAGGGCATGTGAAAAGCTGCATACCTACGGCATAGAGAAGATAAGGGATTTACAAAAGGCCGACCTGCGTTTTTTACAAGCTTTGTTTGGCAGGAACGGGCAGCTTATTTGGGAGCGGGCTAACGGCATTGATTACAATGAGATTGTGCCGCACGCCGACCGTAAATCAATTTCGACCGAGCATACATTCAGCCATGATACGGCTAACCTTAAAACGCTGGAAACCATATTGGTTTCCATGACAGAGGAACTGGCCTTCAAGCTGCGCTCGGAAGACAAACTGGCTTCGTGCCTGGCCATTAAAATACGATATGCCAACTTTGAAACCCATACGCTGCAGCAAAAGATTAATTACACTGCTGCGGAGCATATACTGATACCCGGCATCAAGAACCTGCTTCAAAGCGCCTGGAACAAACACCGGCCCATCCGGCTGATTGGCGTTAAGTTAAGTAATCTTTGCACCGGCAATTATCAGATTAATTTGTTCGAAGATAATGAACAGCAAATAAGGCTTTACCAGGCTATGGACCGGATTAATTTCAAATACGGCAACAAAACAGTTTGCCGGGCCGAAGGCATGGAAATAGGTCAGCGCAATTTTAATCCGTTTTTAAAAGCATAAAAGCCGCAAATCTATTTTGCGGCTTTTATCTGATAAATTAAATTTACATACCCAATCAAGTTACTGAGGCAGCTTCACCTTAAACACATTATAAGGCGAATTGCGCTTGTTTACTCCATTATTATAATCAGGCTGTTTGTTAATCTGCGAGGTGGTAATATAAATATAACCATCTTTTGAAACGGAATAAGTATCGGGCCAGATTAACTGCGGACTTTTAAACCACACGGAAGCCTTTAAACCGGGCGTTACCTTTACCATCCGGTAGTTGACAATGTCGCCCATGTACAGGTTGCCGCTCTTGTCAAAAATCATCCCGTCGGTATTTACAATTTCACCCAGATTCTGCACTTCGCCGGAGAGCTGCTGCTTGGTCAGCTTTTCATTCAGCAATGATGACGTTTTAATACGGTATAAAATTTTATCGTTAATGGTTTTGAAATACAGCAGTGAACCATCAGGCGTTAAGGCAATACCATCGGAGTTAAATTTGGCCGGCTGCCCTTGTTTCTTAAATTCCTTGCCATCAATGATGAATTTATGGTTGGGATCAGGCAGGGTTGATTTATCGGCCTCCAGTACCTGGCGCGATTTGCCTGTTTTCAAATCCAAAATAACAATGCCGCCTTCACCCGAATTAGTCAGGTAGGCAACCTGTTGTTTGGTATCTACCCGGATATCGTTGATGTAGCTGTTTTCATCAATGGTTCCTTTAAAGCGATAGGTCTGGATAATCTTGTTCGTCTTTAGATCAAATTTAACCACCTTGGCGCTGTTCTGATAAACCTTGTTCAGAAACGGCGCTGCCGGATCAACAATGTACAGGTAATCGTCATCATCTACATAGGCTGTTTGTACACAAACCCACTTATTCATACCGTCCTGCCCTTTTTTCCAGCTGTTGGCTGCCAGGTCGGGGTAGGGTTTGGCTGTACCGTTGGGCATAACCTCAACCACAGCATATTTATAGGTGGTTGACCAGAAAGGGTACGTTACAAACAGCCGGCCCGTTTTTGATATGGCTACGCCGGTGAACTGGTAGGTATTGTCTGAATATACTTTTTGCAGCTGTGGTGCCTGGGCTATTGCATTTTGTTTTATGGCAGCCATTCCGGTCACAGCTGTTATCAGACAGATAAATAACTTTTTCATAATCAGGTTAACCCTGCAGCCCTGAAAAAAGTTTATTAATATTTAAGTGTTTATGGTTCAAATTAATTTTGAAGGGTAATATCGTATAGTATTCCCTTTTTTCAGCTTCTGCCTGCATATAGTTATAAGGCGGGCTTCCGGCAGGCAGAAACTAATAAGGTTTTCAAAGGAGGCGTATCATTTGATTAATTTATTCAGGTAAACAGGCGCGGCAGGCGCCTGTTTACTAAAACGAATAACAGCCCAAAATTATTGGTTACACATTAATGCTGCGCAGATATTTGTAACTGGAGGTAATGCTGGCAAAAGCATCGGCAGGCATATCATGCTCTACAAAGAAATGCTTCATGCCCGCAGTAGAGGCACTGGCAAATATGCGCTTGAAATCAATAAAGCCTTCGCCTGCAGGCATAATAGTCTGCATATTTTTAGACAGGTTTTTAACATGCCATAACGGGAAACGGCCCGGGTTCTGCTTAAACAGTTCAACCGGATCATTACCGCCCTTTACCGCCCAGGCTAAATCCAGTTCCATCTTTACAAATTCAGGATGCGTTTCGGTGAGCAGGATGTGGTAAGGCACTTTGCCCTCCACTGCCTTAAATTCCATATCGTGATTGTGATACGCAAAGGTAATGCCTGCTTTTTTGCAGGCTTCCCCTGTTTTATTCAGGGTGCTGACTGCCTCATTAATTTCTTTGAGCGTACCTGTAGGAATGTTGGCGCATACCAGGTACGGAATGCCGCCCTCGGCAGCCTGATCAACTATCTGCTGCATATTATCACGGAGGTTCAGTACTTGCGGCATCACCATCGGTTTGCCGTCGGGGCCGGTTGGCATCTTCATGCCGGCAGGTAATTTGAAAGGTGCACCCAGCACGTGGTGCGATACCCAGGTTAAGCCGTTTGTTTTGCAAACCTGCGCAAATGATTTGGCCGTGTACCCATAAAATCCGCTTTTGTGACTGAATGCCGATTCTATTTCCTTATAGCCAATGGCTGCAACCCTTTTTAAATTGCCAACCACATCATTATCAATAGTATTAAAGAGGGTAAAAAGCTGGAGGCCTATAGGATGCGGTACGGCAGGCTTAACAATACCGGCGCTGAGAGCCGGATGCACCAGGGCCGCCAGGGCTGCCATGCCTGAACTTTGCAGGAATTTTTTACGGGTAAGCATAACTGAGGTTTTTTAGTTGCAATAAATATAGTTATTGTGTTACGTTAACACAATTTAAATACTGAAATAAAATTTTCACTCAAACTGCTGCTGCAACCTTTCCAGCTTTTCAATTAAATCCGCTATGCGGCGGTTTTCTTTGGCAACCAGCTTATCTTTCAGGTACAGTAAAACAAAAAACATGTAGCCAACCCATCCGGCGTAAAAACCGCTCTTGAAAGATGCGGATGTTTTGTATAAAACCTCATTACTGTAAAACATAACGCCGATGCTCACCGCTATGGCGTAATAGTAAAAGAATTTTCCGTAAGTGTAGGCCCTGCGTTTTTTATAACGCTGCAGCTTATTTAAATACAAAGCGGGGTCAATAGTGGCATCAAGGTTTGCAATGGTTTTATAGTCACCGGTCTGCAATACCATGTAGGATATAATGCTTACTATCCATATAACCAGGCCAATGTAGGTGAGCGTGCTGTGTATATGCGCAAATAAGCCTACGCCAATTAAGGCAATTACGGCTACGGCAACGCCCGTTAAGCCAAGCAGCAGCTTAAACTTTATTTTTCCGATTCCCTTTTTTATTTGCTTCAGCATATCGTCCACCGAAAGCTGTACCTGCTTTGGCTGCCCCTGCCAAACAGCTAACAAATGATCAAAATCTTTCATAGTGGTTATATAAATCTGTCAGTTTTTGTTTAATGCGATGAATCTTCACCCGCAAATTCCCTTCCGATATACCGGAGATTTCTGCAATCTCAGGGTATGGCATCTCATCCAGCACCATCGTAATTATAATTCTTTCCGATTCTTCAAGCCGTGCAATACAACGGTACAATAACGCTACCTGCTCATTCTTTTCTGATACTTCTTCCCGTTTCATTTCCGCAAGCTGCGGCGTTATTTCCTCTTTGGCCTGGCGCTTTTCCGAGCGCAGGTAAGTGAGGCAGGTATTTACCGCAATGCGGTATATCCAGGTAGAAATCATAGCCTGGTTCCTGAATTTATCCAGATTTTGCCACACCTTTAAAAATGTTTCCTGCAGCAAATCATTCGCGGCATCTTCATCGCCCGAATAACCATAGCACAGATGAAATATTTTTTTTGAATTAGCTTCAAATAGTAGCCTGAAGGCATCATCTTTAGCAGCCACTTTGTTATAGTTAATATCCGGTTAGATGCAGCGGAAGCGCTGTTGTTACGCTAAAAGTTGTTTTTGTTAAACCAGGTGAGTTGATGATTAGCTTCTGCCAGCAAATTGCTCACCGCCGGCTGGTAGTCGGCCTGTAAATCTTCGGGCAGCTTTTGAATAAGCGCTGTTATTTTTTCAATCTGGCGGATAAATATGAAGCGCAGCGGCTTGTAAGCGACCCGCTTATCTGCATACTGAATATACCGTGCCCCGAAATGAAGCAGCAATTCAATTTCTGTATGTTTTGAGCCGGTAAATTTAGTGTATTTGCTATTCAGCCTTAATATTTTACGCAGGGCTTTAGCCATATGGTAAGTATTGGCCGGCAGCTGCCGGAACAGTTCATCGGCCTCTGCCTTAGCCTTTTCAATAAAGGCATTTTCATCGTGCGCCTCAAAAAGCAAATAGGCCAGCAGCTCCTTATTTTCCTTTTTATACTTGGATAATCTGATGCACAAATCAGTTAGCTGTGCAGCACCCAGATGCTGTATTTCTTTTTTTATTTGCTGCAGGCTAAAACCGGTGCTACTCATGTAAACCAAGTGTTTTTGCGGCAAAATAATAAATTGTTGTAGTTTTAGGGGCTTATAAACCTTAAATGGCTAAAAACAAACTTACCCTTTTCATATTCGCTGCGCTTATTGCAGGTATTATAACCGGCTACATTTACAATGTTTACTTGGTAAACACTTACAATCAGCATATTGCCGTTGCAGAGGCGGCTGTCAAAAGGCATAATGTACAAATTCTTGCAATAAAAGATACAACCACAGCGGTTTACAAACAGTTAAAGGCAGCACGTGCAAACGAAGTAATCATTCGTGCAAAAAACGATGCCCTGCGCGATGGTAAACTGGAAGCATTCAGCATACTGAGCGATATATTTTTAAGGCTTATTAAAATGATTGTGGCGCCACTGGTATTTACCACACTGGTGGTTGGCGTTGCCAAAGTAGGCGACGTTAAGGCCGTAGGCCGCATTGGCGGTAAAACCATGCTATGGTTTATCAGCGCCACGCTGGTATCATTGCTGCTGGGTATGCTGCTGGTAAATTATTTTGAACCGGGCAAAGCTATGCACCTGCCACTGCCCGACGGCCACTCGGGTACAGACCTCAAAACCACCGCCATTTCCCTGCATGATTTTGTGGGACACGTTTTTCCGAAAAGCTTTATAGAAGCCATGGCAGATAATGAAATATTACAGATTGTGGTTTTCGCCCTGTTTTTCGGCGTGGCTACAGCAGCCATAGGCGAGAAGGGGGAGCTGGTAATTAAAGCGATGGATGCCTTTGCACATGTTATCCTCCAGATAACGGGCTATGTAATGAAACTGGCTCCGCTGGCTGTATATGGCGCCATTACTGCAATTGTAGCCAGGCAGGGCCTGGGCATACTATCTACATATGCTGTTTTTATCAGCGAATTTTATTTTTCGCTGTTTGTGCTCTGGCTGGTTATTGTGCTGGCCGGGTTTGCCGTGCT
>CAXTAP010000007.1:24300-55303 GCA_964241965.1 uncultured Mucilaginibacter sp. | reverse complement strand
ACAAGGATGATAAAAAACGGTTTTACGCGCAATACCACAAGCCCTACCTGGAAAGCAAACGGATAACAAAGCTGAGGCGCCACCCGCGCAGAATGAAACACCAGCTGGCAGAAGTGCAGTAAGTTAAAACATTAAGCATGGAAACCCCGAATAATTACTTATTCGGGGTTTTATGTTTCCGGCCATACAGCTTATATTTCAACAGCTTCTGCCGGAAGTAACCGTGCCATCCGTTTCCATCAGTTAAAACACCGGTGCCGGCCTCATTCACTTTAGGGATGATAAGGCGCTGAGCACTGTAGATACCGGTATGCCCGCTAAAAAAATAAGCCGTAAAACAAGCTGCGGCAAACAGCAGGATGTGCTCGCCGCCAAAAAGCTCGACGCCCATAATAGTACAGGCAAGCGGTGTATTGGTGGCGCCGGCAAACACCGCAATAAAACCCATCGCCGCAAATAAGCTCACCGGTCCGTGCAATAGGCCGGCCAGTGTGTTGCCCAGTGCAGCGCCTATATAAAACAGCGGGGTTACCTCACCGCCCTTAAAACCTGTGCCCAGCGTAACGGCAGTATAAATAATTTTCCACAACCAGCTCCAGGTTTCTGCCCCGCCGCTGCGGAAAGCCGAAGGTATGGTTACTGCACCCGGATACTGAGCATCTACTCCCAGGCTCAGGTAATCGGGCTTGCCCAGGGCATAGGTGAGTGCAATTATGGCAACACCTCCAAAAAACGGAATGAGCCATTTTCGCTGAAAAACCTTTAAGCAAGCAGTTTTAACGTTATGCGTTGCTGCTGTAAACAGGTAGCTGGCCAGCCCGAAAAACACAGAGGCAAGCAGGGTTTTGGCAATCAGCATCAAATCGAATGGCAGGTAGTCTGACAAAAAATAGGGCACTTTAACCAACACGTCAATATGATAGGCGGTATGATGAACTTGCCAGGCCGATACGGTAAAATCTCCGATAATGCCGGCAGCCAGGGCAGGCAGGGCAGCCGTATATTCTATGCGGCCGATGGTGAGCACTTCCATGGCAAAAACAGCTCCCGTTAACGGAGTGCCGAACACCGCCCCGAAACCGGCAGCTATGCCCGCCGTAAGCATCATGCGCATATCCGCCGGGTTCAGCTTAAACCATCTGCCGAACATACCGGCTATGCTGCCACCGATTTGCACAGCGGTGCCCTCGCGCCCTGCCGAGCCGCCAAACAGGTGAGTAATCAGGGTGGTAATTAATATAATGGGCGCCATTTGTGCAGGTACGCCGCCGCCGGGCTCATGTATTTCTTCAATAATTAAATTATTGCCCTTTTCAGATGACTTCCCGACGGATTGATAGATGAAGTGTATCACTACACCTGCCGGCGGCAACAGGTACAGCAGCCAGGGATGGCTGAACCTGTAATGGATAGCATTGTTAAGCAGCCATAAAAATAATGCCACCATGCTGCCAATGGCTGCTGCAACCGGCAAAATCAGCAAAACCCACCTGATGGACTGCCTTAAAACACGAAAACGTTCGGATAAGAGAAATACATTCATACGATAGCCCACAAATAATTGAGCTGCATTTATCATACAGCGCTTAGTTTGCAGGCGCCATCAGCAAAAATGCGGTTTGTTGAATTTCAACAGGAAGACACCATTTCCTCAGCGGTAAAGGTAACAGATCAGCCTGTTACCTGCAACCCCGATTTTAATTAGTTATATTTATTTACTGTTCGCTTCCTTTTCGTCAAGCGTTTGTTGCAGCTGGTTAATATCAATGGGTTCCTTCATTTCCTCCAGTTCCTTATCAGCCTGTGTATTCAGGCCCATCTTCTGGTGAATTTCGTGGAGCATCGTCAGCACTTTGGTAATTTCATTCTCGGCGCGCACATTGATTTCGAACTCTACCTGCTGCCGTATTTTTTCTATCCGCCCCTGCCGGTTCTGGTTAATCAGCACTGATACCGACAGCACTATGGCAAACAACGACACCATCATGGTCAATATAGGAAAGGGGAAAGGGTCAAAGGGTTTTAAACCATAAATATCATTCAGGTTCCAGGTAATCCAGACAACAAAGAAAATAATGCAGCCTGCCAGAAACCGGATGCTGCCCAGTGCTTCAATGGTCAGTACAGCAATATGATCGGCACGTGTTTTAGTGAAATTAAGCGATGATTTAAGCTCTTGATCTGAGGCTGCCGTATGGTTCTGCTTTCGTCCCGGTTGTTCATCTCCCTGTGTCATAAACTTAAACGGTTTTTAGCTGCTCTTATAAAAGCACAGCCTGTTATAAATATAACGACAATTATTTTAAGCCAGGGTTTAAAACCTGTTGCTAAGATCGTTCGGGGGATAATTAAAAATTATTGTTTAACCGGGTAAACCGGGATAGCCTTACTGCCAAAAAATTTATCCTCATTAACCACAGGCTGCTTATTTACATCAAGGCCCTGGCTATTTCGCTGCCACACTTTAAAAGCCTCGCTGGCCAGCAGCATACCCAGTATCGGCGCTGTAAAATATATCCAAATCTCTGTCCATTTGCCGGCAGCCAAAGCGCCCGAAAAGGAACGTGCCGGGTTCATGCTCATGCTGGAGAAAGGCAGTTCAACAATAATGAACAGGGCCAGAATAATACCCATAACGGTGCCCATGTACTTATCCAGTTTTTTTGCGCTTGAGCCAAACAGCAGGGCGGCTACAAAAATAAAGGTGATGATAAATTCGGCTACAAAGCCCTGCATCAGGCTGTGCGGAGCCTGCGGCTTGGCATGGGTATAATCAATATTAGGGTCGCTGAAATATTTATAAAAGAGCAGCCGCAGCAAAAGTACCGCCGCCACTGCCCCTGCAAACTGGGCGGCAATATAAGCGCAGGTATCTGCCGGGGAAATTCTGCGCAGCCTGAAAAATGCCCAGGTAACTACGGGATTAGCATGTGCACCCGATTTTTTCCCTGCCCATAAGGTGGTTAAGGCAATATATATGCCCATTACAACCCCTAAAATAATTCGCCGCCAGGCCGGATGGTAAACCAGCCCGGTCTTCATAACGGGCGAGCCCGGATACTCCAGCAGCATAACCATGCAGGCGGCAATAAACACAAAGCCGAACAGTGAAAGCGCCTCCATGAAATAAAACTGCCATTTAGTGTTGTTCATAATGAGCTGTATGCATACAATGCAGGTAAATGCCGCCCCGGCAAACTTTGCAGTAAGCTATAAGTACAAGCGGTTAGCTTATAAGTTTCATTAAGCGGCGGGCCGCTTCAATTAAAACTGCTGAGTTTAAGTTAATGCGTTTAAATGCGCCAACATTAAACCGCCTTTGTGGTTAATATCATAAGTTAATAAAACAGGCATACCATTACAGCTAAGAACTTATGAGTAACAAGGACCATTACCCTAAGGCGAAGGATATGAAGGCTGAAAAACAGCCTTACCCCGCCAGACAGTCGGAAATGAAGCGACAGCCCTTCACTGATCTGGCCGATTATAAAGCGGCCGGCAAGTTGGCAGGCAAGGTGGCCTTAATTACCGGCGGTGACTCGGGTATTGGCCGTGCCGTAGCCATAGCCTTTACCAAGGAAGGGGCGCGGGTAGCTATTCTGTTTAATGAAAATATGGAGGATGCCCTGGAAACCAAACGCCTGTGTGCCGAAAACGGGGAACCCTGTTTTTTAATACAGACCGATGTACGCAGCGCACAGAATTGCAAAGATGCCGTTAGCAAAACCATTAATGAATATGGCCGGCTGAACATACTGGTCAATGTAGCTGCCTACCAGATGGCCCAGCAGGATTTTCTGGATATTACCGAAGAACAGCTTCGCCGCACCTTTGATACCAACATTCTGGGCTACATGTTTATGGCCCAGGCTGCCCTGCCGCACATGGCGGAGGGCGATAACATTGTAAACACAGGCAGTATTGTAGGCAAGGTAGGCAACCCGATACTGATAGACTATTGCTCAACCAAGGGCGCCATCCACTCATTTACCAAGGCGCTGGCTACCAGCCTGGGTAAAAAGGGCATCCGGGTGAATGCTGTTATACCCGGCCCGATCTGGACCCCTAACATACCGGGTACCATGCCGCCCGAAGAGATTGACAACTACGGCCATGAGGTTGCCTTGGAGCGCCCCGGTCAGCCGGAAGAACTGGCGCCGGCTTATGTGCTACTGGCATCGGACGACGGCAGTTTCATGACCGGCTGCCTGATTGACGTGACCGGCGGAAAATTATCATCAGACGTATAAAGCTATGAGCTATAATGATTTCTATCCCCAAAACTCGGTAAAGCAGCTATTACCTACGGAACTGGTAACCGGGCCTACCCGCCAGGCGCTGCAGCAGCGGCTTAATCGGCAACCGACTATACAGCCGCAATTTTTTAGTGTAGAAGCTTTTGCAATTTTACAAGCAGTGAGCAGGCGGCTGATACTGCAGGATGAAAACCGCGATACGGTGGATCTGGCAGGGATGTTTGACGAGCAGATTGGTCAGAATCAAGACGATGGCTGGCGTTATAATGCCATGCCGCCCGATCAGGAAGCCTATCGCCGGGGGCTGCAGGGCATTAATGAAACAGCCTTGCAAACCTATCAGCAACCCTTCATTAATCTGCCTGCTGAGCAGCAGGATGAAGTTTTGCACAGCATACAACGAAACAGTGCGGAAGTCGAAACATGGAAACACCTGCCTGCCGGGCTGTTTTTTGAGGAGCTGTTGGCTAACCTGACTACGCTGTATTACAGTCACCCCGCAGGCCGCGAGGATATTGGTGAGGTATCCGTTGCTGATGCCAAAGGCTGGACCCATATTCAACTGAACGAAAAAGAAAACTTTGAGCTGCTGCCCGTTAAATAATTTATGACTGAACAAGCACAAACCCCTGTTACTGCCAGCCCTGCAATTGACCTGCAGGGTAACTCTGTTGCCATGCGAACCTATATGCCGAATGAAGAAGTGGATGCTGTAATTATTGGCACCGGGGCTGGCGGCGCGCCTCTGCTGGCCCGCCTGGCACAGGCAGGGCTGAAAGTGGTAGCTCTGGAGGCCGGCCGGTTCTGGGCGCCTGCGCGCGATTTTGCCACAGATGAGAAATCGCAGGAAAAGTTATTCTGGAAAGATGAGCGCCTGAGTGCAGGCAGCGACCCTATACCTTTCGGCAGCAATAATTCGGGCATCGGCGTGGGCGGCTCCACCCTGCATTATACCGCTTACGTGCCCCGTGCGCAGCCTGATGATTTTACCCTGTACACCGATTTTGGCGCCGGTGTAAACTGGCCCATCAGCTACCATGACTTAGAGCCTTATTATGATGAGCTGGAAAGCTTTTTAGGCATATCCGGCCCTGCCGGTTACCCATGGGGCCCTGCGCGGCAGCGGCCTTACAGCCTGGCGCCCCTGCCGCTTAACGGCGCTGCTCAGTTAATGGAACGGGGCTGCAAACCCATGGGCATTAAAACATCACCGGCCCCCAACGCTGCCCTGTCTGCACCCTATTACCAGGAAGGCGCAGGCTGGCGACAGGCTTGTACTAACCGGGGTTATTGCCAGGCCGGCTGCAGCACTGGCGCTAAATCAAGCATGGATGTTACCTATCTGCCGCTGGCTATTCATCATGGCGCCGAAATCAGGGCGGAAAGTTATGTTACCCGGCTGCCTCTGGATGCCGGAGGCCGCATCAGTGAGGTCATCTATCAGCAAAACGGAACCGAATGCCGGCAAAGAACCAAGTATGTGTTTTTATGTGCCGGTGCTGTGGAAACACCCCGTTTGCTGCTCATCAATCAGTTAAGCAACTCCAGCGGCCAGGTGGGTAAAAATTTTATGGCGCATACAGGCATACAGGTATGGGGCCAGTTTGATGAAATGGTGCGCCCCTATAAGGGCATCCCCGGCGCTTTGATTTCCGAAGATACCCACCGCCCGGCAGATGCCGACTTTGCGGGCGGTTACCTGCTGCAATCTATCGGGGTAATGCCGGTTACCTATAGCATGCAGGTTGCCCGGGGCCGGGGCCTGTGGGGCGAAGCCTTAAAGCAGCATATGCGCGGTTATAACCATACCGCAGGCATCAACATTTTAGGCGATTGCCTGCCGGCAGCAAATAATTACCTCGAACTTTCGGACGAAGCAGATGACCGGGGCCTGCCCAAACCGCGTATTTATTTTACCGAGAATGAAAACGAGCAGCGTATTACGGCTCATGCCAATAAGCTGATGCGCGAAATATGGACTAATGCCGGGGCACGTGATATATGGTCGTTCAACCGCCATGCGCATACCATAGGCACCTGCCGCATGGGGGGCGATAGCCGGCAGGCGGTAGTAAACGCCGACGGGCAAAGCTTTGATGTGCCTAACCTGTATATTGCCGATAATTCCGTTTTTCCGAGTGCGCTTAGTGTAAACCCGGCATTAACCATTATGGCGGTGTCCCTGCGCACGGCCGACCGTTTTTTAAATAAGCTAAGGCACCACAATAATTAACTATTTGCAGTTATATATTTATACACAGCACAACAATGGCAGGCTTTCTGGATATTATTAAAAAGGAATTGGGCGATAAAGGTTACGGGGGCGATCAGTATGGGGGCGCAACGGGCAGTACCGGGCAGGGATTGCCCGATGGTTATGCCGGCAACTTTATGTTTGCTACAGGCATTGAGTGCTCATACCCTACTATCGGCAACGGCAGCATCCGCCGCGATTTATTAGAAGAATGCGGCCATTACGAGCACTGGCAGCAGGATTTGCAGCTGGTAAAAGATTTGGGTTTGAAGGTGCTGCGCTACGGCCTGCCTTATTATAAAATTAATTACGCTCCTGATAAGTACGACTGGAGCTTTGCCGACCAAGCCATGGCAGAAATGCAGCGCCTCGACATTATACCCATGCTCGACTTAATGCACTTTGGTGTACCCGACTGGCTGGGCAATTACCAGAACCCCGACTTGCCGGTGCAGTTTGCCAAGTATGCAGCAGCTGTAGCCGAGCGTTATCCGTGGGTGCGCTGCTATACACCAGTTAACGAAATTTATATCACCGCCCGCTCCAGCGCCAAGGATGGTATCTGGAACGAACAGTTAAAAACCGACCAGGCGTTTGTTACGGCGTTAAAGCATGTGGTAGCGGCCAGCATACTGGCTACCCAAAACATAGCCAAACGCCGCCCGGACGCCATTATTGTGCAAAGTGAATCGGCCGAGTACGTGCACCAGGCCGTGTCCGACCAGTCGAGGGAGTTAGCCTTGGTTAATAAGCAGCGGCTTATTGCACTGGATTTGCTGTATGCACACCCGCCTGATGCTGACGTATGCATGTACCTGCTGGACAATGGCCTTACCCGCGAAGAATACAACTGGTTTATGGCAGGCGAGCCGCCCGGCTACCAGATTATGGGCAACGATTATTACGGCCGTAATGAGAGAATACTGCTGCCCGACGGTAAGTTCATTGTTGCCGAGGACGTATGGGGCTGGTTTCAGATTACTATGGAGTATTATAAGCGGTACAGAAAGCCGGTTATGCATACCGAAACCAACACCTTTGATAAGAATGCTGCCTCCACCTGGCTATGGAAACAGTGGATCAATATACTGCGTATGCGCGAAGCAGGCGTACCGGTTCTGGGCTTTACATGGTACAGTTTAATTGACCAGATAGACTGGGATATTGCTTTGGCTGAGAAAAAAGGTACTATCAATGAATGCGGCTTATATGATATAAACCGGCAGCCCCATCCCGTTTCTGATGCTTACCGGACTTTATTGCAGGAATTTGGGCAGATTACCATGGTGCCGCATGGTGAACTCTTTACCATAAACAACCGCGACGCCCGGCTCAAAATGGAGGTTTAAGCATCAAAGGAATTTAGATATTCAACTGCAAAGAGCTGCCAGGTAATATTTTTTCCAGAATTGCCTGAAAACGGTTAAATAATCTTGATAAACCCTGCTCTGTCCTTTCGAACGATAGTGAGAAATCCTCTTTGCCAGGCAGGTAAGCCGCTTGCAGAGCCGGCCGCTCACAAAAGATTTCTCACTATCGTTCGAAAGGACAACATTCTTTGTTTTCAAACAGTCTCTCAGATGTATTTAAGAAAAACGGGCAGCAGCTATAACCTTTCTGATTATCTGAATTAAATTCAATAACCGGTTTAACGGTTACCATAAGTCCTTCAGCCCGTTCTGAAGGGCTTGCTGATACGTGTCGTGGTCAAACCGGTACAGGTACGGCGCCTTGTAGGCCCCGCCGGTTCGCTTTTGCGGCAAACGCTGCAATATTTTATAGCTTAGTATCCGGCGCTGAAAGTTCCGGCGGTCAAGGCTGGTGCCCAGTATGGTTTCATACAGGCGCTGCAGCTCGGGCATGGTAAACTCCCTGGGCAACAGGTTCATGCCTACCGGATGAGAATTCAAATGCTGTCTTAAAGTTTTCAATGCCCTTTCAATAATTTCCCTATGGTCGGCCATCAGTGAGGGCAGCGAATGCACATCATACCAGTTACACTCTACCGAACGCAGATCTGGCTGCGGATTTACCTGTGTATATTCTACCAGCGCATAATAACCCACGCTTACAAAGCGCTGTAAAACCCATTCCTTCAAAGGAGTTAGCTGCTCATCATTCTCCAGTTGCTTGTCCAACTGTGCTGCCCGGTTGTTAAGGCGGGTGCGTTCAGGGTCGCCGAATATGTGAAACTGCTCTAAAAAAATATCAGTTAAGCCGGTACGCTGCTGCAGCACACGCTTGGCTGCCGTTTCCAGGTGCTCCTCCCGGAAAACAAAGCCGCCCGGCAGCGCCCAGGTTTCCTTATCCTTAAGCTGCAGCAGCAGGGTTTTCAGCTCATTCTGATGAAAGCCAAAAATCACCACATCTACAGAAATTGCCGGTAGGTAGTTTTGCTGCTCTTCTAAAAATTCAGCATTCAGGCTGTTGGTCATAGCTTTACAAAGTAAATAAATTATCGGGCATGGCGATGAAAAGCCGTTTAATTTTTAAAGCATCAATCCGCTCATTCAGCATGTATCAGTAATGTTATGGTATATTAAAAATATCCTTACTATAATTACCTGAAAAAACAAACGGTATATACTATCTTGCTTTTAATATAACAGCGGGCACAACCTGTAATACATTTATGTTTTGCTAATCACTTACCTTTCAGCAACGGTAGCACAAATGAAATTAAACCGGATTTCAGCTAATACCAAAAAAATTACCGGGCGCTTACTTTATGCCGGGTTTGCAGCAGCCCTGCTTTTGCTGCCGCAATTGCTGGCTGCGCAGCAGCGTTACGAATTAAATTCCGGCTGGGTATGCAAGCCGCTGGACAGCGTTCAGGAAAATGGAGCAGCTATCTCGCAAGTTGGTTACTCAACTGCCTCCTGGATGGCAGCCACCATACCGGGCACAGTGCTCACTACCTTACTAAATCAGCATAAAATTCCCGACCCTGCCTTTGGGATGAATAACAATATAATACCGGATATTTACCGTACCGGCAGTAAATACTATACGTACTGGTTCACTAAAAACTTTAATGAGCCTCGCCCTAAAAACGGCGGGCAGGTGTACCTGAACTTCAGAGGCATTAATTACAGTGCCGAGGTGTATCTGAATGGCCGCAAGGTAAACAGCCGGCGGCTGCGGGGCATGTTTCTGCGCCGGTCGTTTAATATTACTTCCCTGCTGACTGTTGATGGTAACAACCGCCTGGCAGTACTGGTGTACCCGCCCGATGATGTGGGCAACCCGAATGGCGGCCAGGGCGGCGATGGTACTATTGCCCGCGGCGTAGGTTTGCAGTACACCGCAGGCTGGGACTGGATACAGCCTGTTCACGACCGCAACACCGGGATATGGGACAAGGTCACCATTGAAAAAACCGGCGCTGTGCGCATCAGCAGCCCGCATGTGGTTACCCTGGTGCCGGGCGTGCGCTACCCGGATGCCGCTTACCAGCAGCCTGCAACCATCAAGGTTTCGGCCGAACTGGAAAATGCAGCTCCGGGTGCCGTTAAAGGCTTTCTGCAATATCAGCTGAACGGACAAACAATAGCCAAAGCAGTAACTGTACCCGGCCGCCGGAAAATTACCGTGCAGCTGAATGACTACAGCCTGAAAAACCCTAAGTTATGGTGGCCCAATGGCTACGGCCCGCAAAACCTGTACCCGCTGAACATACAATTTATAGCGGGCGGCCAGATTTCGGATAAGCAAATTTTGCAGGTGGGCGTACGCCAGCTGCAAAATGAGTGGAATGTAAAAACAGAAAGCAGGCAGCTGCTGGTAAACGGGCAGCGCATATTTGTGAAAGGCGGCAACTGGATCGTATCTGACTGGATGTTACGCCTTTCGGCCGCACGGTATGATGCAGAAGTACGCTTTCACCATGACATGAACCTGAACCTCATCAGGGTGTGGGGCGGCGCTATGGTAGAGCGGCCCGAATTTTATGACGCCTGCGATAAATACGGTATGCTGGTATTTCAAGATCTGTGGGGTTCGGGCGACTGCAATGGCCGCTGGACCGACCCCATGAAACTGGACGACCAATGGACACGGAGAAAATACCCGGCAGATCATCAGTTATTTCTTGCTTCGGCTGAGGATCAGGTTAAGATGGTGCGCAACCATGCTTCATTAGCCGTATGGTGCGGCGGTAACGAAATTACGCCCCCTGAAGATATTTTATTAAAACTGCGCGATTCCATCTTCCCGAAACTCGATGATACGCGCTGGTTTGTGGAGTATTCAAACGCCGACAGCATGTCGCGCAACCGCATTGGCGGCAATGGCGATGGCCCTTATGGTATTCAGCCGCTTCCGGCTTTCTGGGCGCATCAGACTTTTCCGTTCAATTCCGAAGTTGGCTCTGTGGGCCTGAATGATTATGAATCATTAAAACGTTTCCTGCCTGCCGAAAACCTGAAAGCACCATTATATAATGAGAAAACCCGCCGGGGTACTGTTGATTCGGTTTGGGACTATCATAAATACATAGGCTATGATACTTCGGTAAGCCGCTACGGCCCCGTCAAAAACCTGGAGGATTTTGCCGCCAGAGCTCAGCTGGTTAATTACGACCAGTATCGCGGTTTAATGGAAGGTTTCAGCGCCCACCAGTGGGATTGGTACACAGGTGTCATCATCTGGAAGACGCAGAACCCATGGACCGCCATGCGCGGGCAGATGTATGATTGGTACCTGGACCCCAACGCCGGTTTGTATGGCCTGCATCATGGCAGCGAGGCGCTGCATATTATGTACAATCCGGTTGATGGTATGGTAACTGCTGTAAACAATACCTTTGCCGCTCACCGTAACCTGATGCTGGTGGTTAAGGCCATCGATATGGCCGGTAAGGAAACACTGCTTACCCAATCCTTTGTAGAGATTAACGCCTCAACTACAAAAAAATATCTGTCCTTGAAAAAGGAGATTGACCGGATGGCAAATCATGAAGGCTTGTTTCTGGTGCTTCAGCTACTGGATGAAAATAAAGAACCGGTAAGTGAAAATACCTACTGGCTCCCCGATGCCAATAACAACTACCTTGGTTTACAGCGACTTGCGGCAGCGCCCTTGCAAATCAAAGCCAAGAAGCTGCCTGACTACCAGATAGAAGTTACGCTAACGAATGAGGCACATGGTGCACTGGCTTTCTTCAACCGGGTTTCGCTAACTAACCCGGCCAGCGGCGAGCGCATCCTGCCGGTATTTTATAGTGATAACTATATCTCGGTGCTGCCGGGCGGCGAAAAAAAGATATGGATAGATTACCGGCCCGATCAGATAAAAAGCGCCCCGCAGGTAACCGTTGAGGGCTGGAATGTAAAAAAACAATCCGTTAACATTTACAATTGGTAATTATTTTGAAAGTATTAATAAACCATGCATTCAAATGCAGCTGCTTGCTGTTCGTGCTCATTGTGCTTCACCATTCAGCCAGCGGGCAGTCGGTATTCTCAGCCATGCCGCAGCTTTTTACTGTGCCTGAGCATTATGCAGTTACTTACACTCGTTCGGCACCCCGTATTGACGGCGATATTAATGACAGCGCATGGCAGCAGGCCGCCTGGACTGCCGATTTTACCGACATTGAAGGCTCGCTGAAACCAACGCCCCGCTACAATACCAAGATAAAAATGCTTTGGGATGATAGCTGCCTGTATGTAGCCGCCCGTTTACAGGAGCCGCATTTATGGGCTAAGGTAACACAGCATGATCAGATTATTTTTAATGATAACGACTTTGAAATTTTTATTGACCCGGACAATGACACCCGGCAATATTTTGAGATAGAGGTGAATCAGCTCAATAAAGTATTCGATCTGTTTATGGCTAAACCTTACCGCAGCAATGCCGATGCCCTGTTCAGCTGGAACGCGCCCGGCATGGTATCGGCTGTAAAGCTGCAGGGTACGCTTAACCAAAGCAATGATACCGATACTTGCTGGACGGCCGAGTTCCGCATTCCGTTCAAGGCTGTTAATTTAGGCAATGAAGTGCACCCGCCGACCGGCGGCAGCGTTTGGCGCATCAATTTTTCGCGGGTGGAATGGGACACTGAAATACAGGATGGCCAGTATATTAAGGTTAGGGATGCCAGTGGCAGGAATGTGCCCGAGCACAACTGGGTATGGTCTCCGCAGGGCGTCATCAACATGCACTATCCGGAGCGGTGGGGCTACCTGCTGTTCACCAAAGCGCAAAACGGAAGTGCCGCAAAGTTTGCCATGCCCTACGCCGACCGGCAGAAGCAATACCTGTGGCTGGTTTACTACCAGCAGCAAAGATATTATCAGCAGCACCATACCTATGCTGCCAGCCTTACAGCACTGGGCATTAACGCACATGAATTTACAATTGAACAAGAGAAAAATATATTAGCCACCGAAGGATCGGCCTATCAGTTTTTAGCAACAATTACAGACGGCACCGGCAAAGTGTGGAGCATTAATAATGATGGTTTAATTAAATACTTTAACTAACCAATGGCAAACAGAAGAAACTTCATTAAATCGGGCCTGGTGGCAGGCGTAGCAACGGGTATGCTGCCGCTTTTGCCCGAACCGTCGAGAGCCGTAGCGCTTAAGCATCAAAAACTTAAAAACTGGGTGTGGACCAACCCGAATGCTGCCGACCAGGAAAGCGACCTGCATACCCGCTACAGGCAATATTATGATGCCGGCATACGCGGAATATTTTTTGAGGCCGACAGTGAGAAGCACTACCGCGCGGCCAAAGCGCAAAAACTGGAGGCTCACCGCTGGTTCTGGACGATGAACCACGGTCACCCCGATCTGCTGGCTGCCCACCCGGAATGGTATGCTGTTAACCGCCTCGGAGAATCGTGTGCGGATAAGCCGCCTTATGTGAATTATTACCGCTGGCTTTGCCCATCCAAACCGCAGGTACTGGCGCATTTGCAGGATGAGGTAAAGGCTTCGCTCAGCAAGGATTATGTTGATGGCATTCATCTCGACTATATTCGTTTTTGTGATGTTATTTTACCTGTTAACCTGTGGGCTAATTACCAGATAGTGCAAACCAGCGAGCTGCCGCAGTATGACTACTGCTACTGCCAGGACTGCAAACAAAAATTTACCGAATGGAGCGGCGGCCAGCAGGTGGATAGTATTCAGTACCCCGAAGCCAGCCTTGCATGGCGGCTGTACCGTTACCATGCTATTACCCATATTGTAAACAGTTTAGCCGAAACAGCTAAAGGTGCACATAAGCAAATTACGGCGGCCGTATTCCCTACGCCCGAAATTGCGCGCCGCAACACCCGGCAGGACTGGACCAACTGGAACCTTACCGGCATATGCCCCATGATATATCATGGCTTTTATAAAGAGCCGGTGCGGTGGATCGGGCAGGCCGTGGCTGAGGGCGTTCATTTTTTAAGCGGCCGGTTCCCGCTGTATGCGGGCCTTTACCTGCCCGATTTTAAAGATGCGGCCGAGGTGCAGCAGGGTATAGAATACGCCCTGCAGAACGGCGCGGCAGGCATCTCCCTGTTTGGCGATGTAAAGCCTGATGTGCTTACCGCCCTGCAGCAGGCTTCGGCCAAATTCAGCGGAAATGTGCAGCTGCCGGCAACTGAAAATACCTGAAAGACTGTTTAAAAGCAAAAAACCTTGTCATTTCGAGCGATAGAGAGAAATCTTCTTCGCCAGGCAGATAAGCCGCTTGAAAAGCCGGCTGCTCACAAAAAGATTTCTCATTAGCGTTCGAAATGACAGAGCAGATTTAACAACGATGTTTAACCATCTCTGAATAGTTTATTAGCTATTATGGCTTATGCGCTTAATCTGCGTATAAACATAAAAGGCCGCCTGTATCAGGCGGCCTTTTGCAGTTAAGCTGTTTTAATGAAATTATTTAGCTTTAAACTCTTTTGGCTTTTTAGTGCTGAAATGCGGTTTACCGCTTGGGTGAATTTCGGCAGCGCCAACCATGTTCATGGCGCAGCGGAAACCAACCTCAGCGCTGGCATCATCCTGATCCATGAAGCGGCGGGTTGCAGGGTTAAGCCAGTAGGCCTGGTCATTCCACGAACCACCCTTGTAAACCTTGGAATGGTCGTTTACCAATGTTGTAGTACCATACAAGGCTGTGCTCACCGAGTCAGAGTATCCTCTAAAATCCGGATTATATGGCTTACCTGCTATAGCGCTGCGGGCCTGGGCGCCTGTTGCAGCCGTACTATTGGCTGCTGTAGTAGTGCCTGCTGCAACCGGAGCACCACCGCCCTGCTGCTGTGCCGTAAACTCGGCCCACGTTTGCTTTTTATTTGATTTTGCCGGATCCTTAATCGGGCGGCCGTATTTATCCTTTGCATAAAGGCCCTTCACCGGGTCGGCCAGGCGCTTGTTAGCATATTCATTACCCCGGAACGGGTTAAAGTCCTCCACATCATCAAACGACATCTGGCGATAGGTATCGCCTGTCCATTCATTAACGTTGCCGGCCATGTTATACAAACCAAAATCGTTAGGAACGTAGGCGCGTACCGGAGCGGTAATGTCGGCCTTATCATTCAGGTAACCGGCTACGCCCATGTTATCACCTTTGCCGCGCTTAAAGTTGGCTAAGATCATTCCGCGGGTTTTGCGCTTTGGCGAACGCACGCCCATACCATTCCAGGGGTACATTTTACCATCATTGATATTTTCGAATTCCGTATTACCGGCAAGGCCCAGGGCCGCATATTCCCATTCTGCTTCTGTGGGCAGGCGGTAGCCTGATTTTAATATCCCGTCCTCAATGCGTACAGTACGGGTAGGCTTACCGGCCTTACCCTTGGCACCGGCTGTAGCCTGCGCATTCGGGTTCAGATCGGTTATCATCTTTTTACCATCAATACCCTGGCCTTTAATCTGTCCGTTCAGGTAAATATCAGTGTTAAAGGGAGTTTGTACGGCCGGGGTACCGCCAGCGGTATTATTAGCGCCCTTTTTACCGTTGCCCGATACATCCTTCCATGAAGCCAGCTGCCCGCGCTCGCGCAAAATGTTTTCATTCATGCGGTCGGTACGCCAGGTACAGTATTCCTGAGCCTGATCCCAGGTAACGCCTACCACAGGATAATCCTGAAAAGCAGGGTGGCGTAAGTAGCTTTCTACATAAGGGTCGTTATAGGATAGCGGCCTTCTCCAAACCAGTGTATCGGGCGTAGCATTATAATACAGCTCCCGGTCCTGCGGAAAAGTAATGCTTATCCAATGCAGGTAATCCAGCCAGTCCTGGTTGGATACCTCTGTTTCGTCCATGTAAAATGAAGCTACGGTAACACGGGTACGCTTGTTGTTATTATCATAAGTAACATCCTGATCGGCACTGCCGCCCAGCACAAATGTACCGCCCTCTATAGGTACCAGGCCGGGGCCGGGCGCAGGGTGCACCTGCCTGAAACGCACATAGCCGCCGTTGGTCTTGTCATTATAAGCCATGCCGGTTTTTTGCGATTTTACAGGTTTACTGCAGCTGCTCAGCAGGGTGCCTGCTCCAAGCAGCAGGTAAGCAGTTTTAGTAAAAGAAAACTTCATGTTTAATTATTAATTAGACAGTAAAAATAAATAATAATATTTTAATCAAACCACAATTTTTTTGCAGCCAACGGTGCAAAGGATTACTGAACAGGGTGGTAAACGTAAAAGTTATTCGCAGGGTTACCATTACCCGCCATTTTTTGTTAATATTTGAACCTTTGTACATGGCAAGTCGTATAGATGCTCATGTTAACTATCGGATAGTGCATCAACCCTAATTCGCTTGCATGAATATTTTTTCCTCCGGCTTTAAATTTATCTTCGCTGCACTGTTTGCCCTCCCGGCGGTTGCGGCAGCCCAGCAGGTTATCGGCCCGGGCGGCACTAATACCAACGGCAGCAGCAGTACGGCTATTGTTACAGCGGTGCCTTTTTTAACTATTTCGCCCGACTCACGCTCGGGTGCTATGGGCGAGGCAGGCGTAGCCCTTTCGCCGGATGTGAACGCCGCTTACTGGAATCCGTCAAAACTGGCTTTTCTGGAAGACAAGGATAACCTTTCAGTCTCCTACAGCCCCTGGCTGCGTAACCTGGTTCCGGATGTTAACCTGGCCTTTTTGAGCTATGCGCACCAACTGGACAGCCGCAATACCATTGGCGGCTCGTTACGATACTTTAACTTAGGTACCGTTAATTTAACTGACAATAACGCCGCCGATTTAGGCGTTTACAAGCCCAATGAATTTTCTGTTGATGGCTCCTTTGCCCGTAAGTTTGGCGAAAACCTATCCTTAGGTTTAACGCTGCGTTATATTCACTCCAACCTGGCCAACGGATATTTTGCTTCGGGGCAGCAAACACAGTCGGCCAACGCCGTTGCTGCGGATATATCTTTATTCTACCATAAACCTACGCAGCAGTTTGGCAAGGATGCCATTTTTGCCTTTGGTATGGATATTTCCAACATCGGTTCAAAGATCAGCTATACCAGCCAGGGCCAGCAGTATTTTTTACCGGCCAACCTGCGCATCGGCGCAGCCAATACCTGGTTTCTGAATAACTATAACGAGCTTACTTTTACTTTGGATATTAATAAACTGCTGGTACCTACCCCGCCGGTACGTGATGATAACGGCAACATTATTAAGGGAAAGGACGATAACGTATCGGTGCCTGCCGGTATATTCGGCTCTTTTACCGACGCACCCGGCGGCTTTAGCGAAGAATTGCAGGAAATCAGCTTTTCACCAGGTTTGGAGTACCGTTACAACAAACAGTTTGCGGTAAGGGCCGGTTATTTTTATGAGAACCCGAACAAAGGCGACCGCCAGTACCTAACTACAGGGGTAGGTTTCCGGTATGATATCTATAATATTGATTTTTCGTACCTGGCTGCCACCCAGCAAAAAAGTCCTCTTGCCAATACTATCCGTTTTACTTTAACTGCTAACTTTGGCGGTAAAAAGTAAGCATGGCAAAGATAAGAACGGGGTTTGGATTTGACGTACACCAGCTCAGGGTGGGCCACCCCTTTGTTATGGGAGGTGTACAGCTTGAGCATCATGCCGGAGCCTACGGGCACTCTGATGCCGATGTGCTGGTACATGCCATCTGCGATGCCCTGTTAGGCGCTGCCAACCTGCGCGATATCGGCTTTCATTTTTCCAATACTGATGACCGCTGGAAAGGCATCAGCAGCCTGCTGTTACTGCAGCAAGTTGTTAAATTGCTGAACGGAAAGAATTATGTTATCGGTAACATTGATGCCATGGTTTGCCTGGAAGCTCCTAAAATTAATCCTCATATACCGGCTATGAAGTTAAAAATTGCCGAAGCAGCCGGTATTAGTGAGGAGGATATTTCCATTAAAGCCACTACCAACGAGCAGATGGGTTTTATTGGCCGCGGCGAGGGCGTTGTAGCCTATGCAGTCTGCCTCATTGAGCGGGAATAAAATAACATCCTTTTAAGTCATATTGTGAAGGCTTGCTGTCCTTTCGACCGCAGGGAGAAATCCTTTGCTGCGTACCAGCCCATTGAAGCAGATTTCTTGCTATCGCTCGAAATGACAGGGCAGATTAATTTCCTTTCTCTATATAAACTGCAATAATACCTGTCCTTTCTCTACTTTATCCTGCGGGGCAATCCTTACTGCTTTTACTTTTACATCGGCCGGGGCTTTAATAATGTTTTCCATTTTCATGGCTTCCAGAATAAACAGATTGTCGCCTTTTTTTACCTCAAAGCCTTCCTGCACAAATACTTTGAGCACCAGGCCGGGCATGGGGGCCTTCAATTCACTTACCTTAGCGCCCGCCAGGTTACTCATACCCAGTTTATCTAATAGCTCGTCAAGTTCATCCTTAGCGGTAATCTGATACAGGTTACCGTTTACCTTAATCTGCGCTGTTTTTGCAGCAGCGTCAAACGCTGCCACCTCAACGTTGTAGGATTGCAGATTACTGATTACGCTATAATGCAGGGGTTTCACTTCTGCAATATCAGCGTTGCTTATTTCGTCATTTACGGTCAGTCCCTGCTGGTTACGGTTTAATTGGAAGCTGAATTTCTGATTGACTGTAATATTGTACATATGTTATTGGGTAAGGCTGTATTGAATTAAATTAGCGCCCATCTGAAGGGCCCGCAAACGGGTTTCCTGACTGTCACCGGCATACGTGCCATAATCTTCCCAGCCGTTGCCTAAATCGCACTCATAATCGTAAAAACAAACCAAACGGCCCTGGTAAATAAGCCCAAAACCCTGCGGACGCTTGCCATTATGCTCATGCACCTTGGGCAGCCCGGCAGGGAAACTATATTTTTGATGATAAACAGGATAGCTCAATGGCAGCTCCACAAAATTCAATTCGGGAAAAACGCGCTTCATTTGCGGGCGAATGAACTGATCCAGCCCGTAATTGTCGCAAATATGCAGAAAGCCGCCGCCGGTTAAATACTTCCGCAGGTTACTTACCTCTGAATCGGAAAATATTACATTGCCATGCCCGGTCATAAACAGGTAAGGATAATTGAACAAACTTGCACTTCCTGCCTCTACAATATCTTCCTGCGGCTCAAAATTGGTTTTTAAATTGGTATTACAGAATTTAATCAGGTTTGGCAGCGCAGTGCGGTCACCGTACCAATCGCCGCCGCCGCTGTATTTAAGCCGCCCCAGCTTATAAGCAGGTGCATCAAAGCTGCTTGATATAAAGCAGACAAAAAAAGCGGCAAGCAGGTATTTAAATTTCACCAGCGTAACTTATCTGTTCAATAAATTAATTTCAAAGCAGGCAGCCAGCGCAGCAGTTTCAGTACGCAGGCGGCTCGCACCTAAAGTTATTGGTTTGTAACCGCATTGCAAAGCCTCATCAATTTCTTTCTCACTGAAGTCGCCTTCGGGGCCTATCATAACCAGGTAGCGGCCATGCAGGTTGATTTGCTGCTGCAGGGTGCGCTTATCATCGCCGGGGAGGCAATGGGCAATATATTTTTGCCCTTCGAAGGGCTCACTGATAAATTTACTGTAGCTAACCGGCTCATTCAACTGAGGGTGCCAGGCTTTTACCGACTGCTTGATGGCCGCAGTAATGATTTTATTCAGGCGGTCGGTTTTTACCTCGCGGCGCTCCGAACGCTGGCAGATAATCAAGGATATTTCGTCAATGCCAATCTCCGTAGCCTTCTCTAAGAACCATTCTAAACGCTCTGTATTTTTAGTGGGCGCCACCGCAATATGCAGGTAATGGTTACGCCGATTAAACCCGTGCTGAACAGATAAAATGTGCAGTTTCGTTCTTTTAGGATGCGCATCAGCAATTACCGCCTGATAAAAGCTTCCCCGGCCGTCTATCAGCTGCAGTTCATCACCGGTTTGCAGGCGCAGCACCCTGATACTATGCTTGCTTTCCTCTTCGCTCAGCTCATATATGGCAGCGGCAGGGTCAATATCGGGCGTATAAAACAGCTGCATTAGGTTACCCTGTTTAACCTTGATCCACCATATCCTCGTCGTTCAGCAGCAGCTCCAGTTTTACGGATTCAATGTTCTGGTCTGATTTGCGCAGCACGGTTATATCATAACCGTTTGATTCCTTTTGCTCACCAACATCGGGTATCTTACCAAAAATTTCACCCAGCCAGCCCGATACTGTATCGAAGTCGCCGTCCTCGGGCAAATCATGCGGCAAGTGGCTGTTTACATCATAAATCGGTGCCAGGGCGTTTACAATAAATTCACGGTCGCTCAGTTTTTCCACAATCGGCTTTTCCTCATCAAATTCATCCTGAATTTCGCCCACCAGTTCCTCTACAATGTCCTCCAGGGTAACCATGCCTGCGGTACCGCCAAATTCATCCAGCACAATGGCAATCTGCATACGCTTCTGCTGCAATTCGGCCATCAAATCATTAATCTTCTTGGTTTCTGGTATAAAGTAGGGTTTTCGGATAATATCCTTCAGTTCAAACTCTGCATGGCGTGCCAGCAGGGGCAGCACATCTTTAGCGTGCACTACGCCCACAATTTTATCAATAACATCATCATACACCGGCATACGCGAATACCCTTCGGTGATAAGCGTTTCCAAAAATTCATCTTTTTCAGCAGTAATATCAATACCCGAAATACGGGTACGCGGCACCATAATATTTTTTACCACGCGCTCATTAAAATCAAATACGTTTTTAATCAGCTCGTGTTCGTTGGAGTCTAACGCACCGCTCTCTTTGCCTTGCTCAAGCAGGTATTGCAGTTCTTCAGAACTGTGATGGCTTTCCTCACCCTGCACATTCTGTATGCCGAATAAACCCAGTATAAAGTTGGCAAAGGTATTAAGTACCCATATAGCCGGGCGAAATACCACAAAGAATGCCCTGAGCGGCAAAGCAACTGTCATGGCAGTACGTACCGAACGCTGGATAGCCAGTGTTTTAGGGGCCAGTTCACCAAACACAATGTGAAACATAGTGATGAGAATGAATGCCACTACATGGCTGGTGTTAATAATAAAGCCTGAGGTAATGACGATACCTGCCATTTTAAACAGGTTCAGCATCATGTTGGTAACCACGCCCTCGCCTACCACGCCCAGAGCTAAGGAGGCAATGGTAATACCCAGCTGTGTTGCAGCCAGGTAACCATCTAAGTTGTGCATAATGCTGCGGGCCATTTTGGCCGTGCGGCTTCCGGCCTTAGCCTGTATTTCAATCTGCGAGCCCCTTACCCTTACCATGGCAAATTCGGCGGCTACAAAAAAGCCGTTCAATACAACCAGGAATAAGGTTAAAAATACGTCAAATACACTTATGGGATAATCTGGGGCCATTAATTAATTTATTGGTAAGCAGGGAAAGTTGAGTTATATAACTCTATACTTTCATTAATTACTTTGAGCGCGTAGGGCTTGCCCATCAGGTGCTCAATGGTTACGTTTTTGCCTTCCAGCTTCTTGTAATCCTGAAAGAAACGTACAATTTCCTTCATGGTATGCGGCGGCAGTTCGTTTAAGTCATTAATATAATTTACCGACATATCATTTTTAGCCACCGCAATAATTTTATCGTCCTGCTCGCCGTTATCTACCATGTGCATAACGCCTACCACCTTGGCTTCAATCATCGACATGGGGTACACATCCACCGAACAAAGCACCAGTATATCCAGCGGATCCTTATCGTCACAATAAGTTTGCGGGATGAAGCCATAATTAGCCGGGTACATTACGGAGGAGAACAATACGCGATCCAGCCTCAGCAAGCCGGAATCCTTATCAATTTCATATTTTGCTTTTGAACCTTTCGGAATTTCAATAATGGCATTGACCACTTCGGGCACATTATCGCCCATTGATACCTGATGCCACGGATGTTGAGTACTCATTTTTTATATCTATATTTATGATGAATGCAGTTATTGATTTCTCATCTTTGCTCTTCCCCTTTTTACAAAGGTTAATAAAAGCGGTACCGTTGTAAAAGTGATTAAACCTAATACAATGAATTGTACATAATTGTGTAATTCGGGATATGTTTTTCCTAAATAATAACCCAGTAAAGTTAATATCAGCACCCAGGCCACGCTGCCCAGGCAGTTATAAAGGGTAAATTTACCGAACCCTACCTTAACTGCACCTGCAAAGATAGGGGCAAAAGTTCTGATAATAGGAAAAAATCTGCCAAACACCAGGGCCATGCCTCCGTACTTCTTATAAAACTCTTCGGCCATGATAATGTAGCGCCGTTTGAAAAACAGGGATTCATCACGCTTGAATAACATCGGCCCGGCACGGTAACCCAGCCAGTACCCGGTATAATTACCTAATATACCTGCTATAATCAAAGATGGTACCAGAATATAAATTGAAACGTTTAACACGCCGGTGGCACAAAAAAGGCCTGCCATAAACAGCAGGTAATCGCCCGGCAAAAAGAACCCGAAGAATAATCCGGTCTCTGCATAAACAATAATCAGTAAAAGAAAAAAGCCTCCGTTACCTATAATTGACTGAGCGTCCGTCAGATTTTTCAGATGTTCCCAGATGCTATCCATTCGCTGTAAATGTAAAACTACAAATATTATATGGATTTGCAGTAACAGCTACAGATTAAATAAGGTCGATAAATTTTATCATGAAACCAGGGAAAATGCCGATAAACAGCGTTATTACTGCCGAAAAACCTAATACAAACTGATAGTAGCCAGGCACAGCAAGGGCGCCGCCGCTATGCTCATCTGACCGGAAGTACATAGCAATGATAACCCTGAAATAGTAGAAAATACTTGCAATGGCGTTGATTACCGCAATAATAACCAGCCATACCTGGTAGCGCGACAGCGCCCCGTAAAACATGTAAAATTTGCCGATAAACCCTGCCGTAAGCGGTATGCCGGCTAATGACAGCATGGCTATGGTGAGTACAAACGCCAGGAACGGGTTACGGCGGCCTAAGCCGTTAAAACTATCAAAATTATCATTACCTGCCTGCTGCTGCACCAGCAGCAATACGCCAAAGGCGATGACAGAAGCTACTGAATAAGCCGTTGCATACATAAATACCGCCTTACCCGATGCCGCGCTGAGCGCCACGATACCAAACATAAGATAACCTGCATGTGAAATGCTTGAAAAGGCCAGCATACGCTTAAAGCTATGCTGATAGAGGGCGGTGAAATTGCCGACAAAAAGGGTAAGTATCGTAATAATCAACAGCGTTGGTATCCAAAAATCAGCCACGGTAGCAAAGCTGGCGGCAAACAGGCGCAGGAAGGCCGCAAAGCCCGCAGTTTTTACCACGGTTGACATGAAAGCGGTAATCAGTGTTGGAGAACCCTCGTACACATCCGGCGTCCAGAAATGGAAGGGCGCTGCCCCAACTTTGAAACATAAGCCCACTACCATCAGGATGATACCGGTATAAAACAAAGGGTCGGTACCATGCGGGTGCATCAGCACCCAGTTGCGGATGCCCTCCAGATTGAAGGATCCGGTGGCGCCATAAATCAGGGCGATGCCAAACAGCAGGAAGCCGGTGGAGAAAGCACCCATCAGGAAATATTTTAAAGAAGCTTCATTGGAGGCAAAATCCTTTTTCCTGATTCCAGCCAGAATATAGAGGCTTACCGACATAATTTCCAAGCCGATGAACAGCATGGTTAAATTATAAAATGATACCATCACCACAATACCTGCCAGCGAAAACAGCATAATGGCATAATATTCGGCCACGTTATTACTAATGCGTTCAAAATAATCCTTAGAAAGCATCATAATAAGAATAGTAGAGAGGATAGTTACTGAGGAAAATGCCACAGCATAATTATCAAACAGCATCATGCCGTTATAAATAGGAACAGCGCTGCTGTTCCATTGCAGTATGGCGAGGCCAAGCGCCACAATTAAACCGGCTATGCCAACCGGCAGCAACGCGCTTTTAACCTTGTACAATCCCAGGTAAAGTAATATCAGGGGTAAAACAGCAATTACAATTAAGGTATTCATTTTACTTTACTCAAAAAATTTATTTAACTGAAAAAGCAGCAATCTTATGGTTCACCGTATTTACCAGATTAGTTACTGCCGCTTCAGACAAGTGCATTACCGCCTTCGGATAAACGCCCAGAAAGATGATGAGGGCACAGATTATGCTGAGCACGATCTTCTCCGAAGCAGTAACATCCGTAAAGGCGGCTGTTAAATTATTCGTTTCGCCCTGCATAATGCTTTTATACATACGCAGCATATACACCGCACCTAAAATAATGGTTAGCCCTGCAGCCGCAGCAATCCAGATATTGTACTGGTAAACGCTGTTCAATAGTAAAAACTCCCCGATAAAGCTATTGGTTAACGGCAGAGCTACGGACGACAGCACAACAATTAAGAAAAATGCGGCAAATGCCGGTGCAACCTTGGCTATACCGCCCATATCACTGATTGTTCGTGTACCCAGCTGGCGGCTGATGATGTCGAGTATGAAGAACAGCCCGACCACCTCAATACCGTGGTTCAGCATTTGTATTTCGGCGCCCTGTACCCCTTCAATACTCCAGGCAAAAATACCGGCAGCAATTAAGCCCACATGCGCAATGGAGGAATAGGCAATTAACCGTTTCCCGTCCTTTTGCCTGAAAGCAATAACAGAAGCATACACAATACCTACTACTGCTAAAATAAGCGGCAGGTTCTGCCACTCATAAAACGCGTAGGGCGCTACCGGTATCATCCAGCGAATAGCGCCATAAATACCCATTTTAAGCATAATACCCGCCAGCATCATGGTGCCTGCCGATGGCGCCTCAGTGTAAGTATCCGGCTGCCAGGTGTGCAGCGGAAATACCGGCATCTTAATGGCAAAAGCCAGAAAGAAAGCCCAGAAAATATATTCCTGCGTTTTTTCGGGCAGATTCAAAGCGTAAAACGCCTGGATGTCAAAAGTTTTTGCGGGCGTTTGCAGGTACAGGAAAATGATGGCCAGCAGCATAAAAAGCGAACCGGCAAACGTGTAAATAAAAAATTTAAGCGTTACCTTAATGCGGTTCTGGCCGCCCCACATACCGCAGATGAAGTAAATCGGAATCAGTGCGGCCTCCCAGCCAATGTAAAATAAAAAGCCATCCAGAGCAGTGAACACCAGCAGCAGGCCGCTTTGCATAAACAGTATCAATGCATAAAAAGCCGGCGCATTGGTATAGTTGTGCTTAAAGGTGGTAGTGATGATAACAGGAACCAGTAGAACGGTTAACAATACCGGAATGATGTTGATACCATCGATGCCGGCACTGAAATAGACGCCCAGTTTTGGTATCCAGGGATAATCAACCGTAAACTGCATAGCAGTGTTGGGAATAAATTTGGCTGCAAATACCAGTCCTAATACTAATTCGGCTAAACTGAGTATCAATGCTGCATTTTTCGCTGTCCCGCCTTTAGTAAGCAGCACAATTAAAGCTGCCAGTAAGGGAAAGAAGAGTAGTAAAGAAACGGTCATGTTTATAAATTGCAGTAAACGATGCTTAAATTTTAACTAAACTATAAATCAGAGCGGCAATGATACCGATCACCATCATGAAGATATAAAAACCAACATTACCGGTTTGCAGCAGGCGCAGGCCCTTTCCGGTTTCTACCGAGCCCTGGCCCAGGCCGTTCACAATACCGTCTATACCCATCTTATCCACCACTTTGTAAAAAAATCCCGACAAATAATCCAGCGGCTTGCGGATAATGGCATCATAAAATTCATCAATATAAAACTTATGGTAGGACAACCCGCTTAATGCCGGGCGGGGTGCTTCCTCAGCCGCCGGAACCTCAGCCCTTTTCACATAAGTGAGGTAAGCATAAACCAAAGCAAGCAGTGCACCGGTTACAGATATGCCCATCAGCGCAATTTCTGTTCCCGTGCTCATTTCCATTACGCCAGGCGCTTCAGTCAGCCTGCCGAATATCGGTTTTAAAAAATGTTCCAGTTCATGATGGCCGCCTAAGGCTTCGGGTACACCTATAAAGCCGCCTATGGATGAAAGTATGGCTAATACAATCAGCGGAATAGTCATATTAGCGGGCGACTCGTGCAGGTGGCTTTCCTGGTGCGGCGTCCCTCTGAAACTGCCCCAAAAGGTAAGGTACATCAGCCTGAACATATAGAAGGAAGTTAACATGGCAGTTGCTATTCCTATTATATAAAAAACCGGGCTGTAAGTGTAGGTATGAGCCAGAATTTCATCCTTAGAGAAGAACCCGGCAAAGGGCGGTATGCCGGAGATAGCCAGCGTACCAATGAGCATCGTCCAGAAAGTTACGGGCAGTTTACTTCGCAAACCGCCCATATTGCGCATATCCTGCTCGCCGCTTACCGCATGAATAACAGAACCGGCGCCTAAGAACAGCAGCGCCTTAAAAAAAGCATGAGTCAGCACGTGAAAGAAAGCGCCGGTATAAGCGCCCACGCCCAGCCCCAAAAACATGTAGCCCAGTTGTGAAACAGTGGAGTAGGCCAGCACCTTTTTAATATCAGTTTGCGTAATGGCAATCAGTGCAGCCAGCAGCGCTGTGGCCAGACCGATTACCGCAATAACCGCCATGGTAACCGGCGATAAGCTGAAAAGCACATTAGAGCGGACAATCATGTACACGCCCGCCGTAACCATGGTAGCCGCATGGATCAAGGCCGATACCGGCGTTGGGCCGGCCATCGCATCAGGCAGCCAGGTGAACAGCGGTATCTGGGCTGATTTACCGGTAGCGCCTACAAACAGCAGCATAGTGATGAGCAGCAGGGTTTTATCGCCGCTGTGCATGGCCGACGCTTTAGCAAACACATTGCTGTAACTGGCGCTGCCGAAATGCTGAAATATCAGAAATACGGCAATCAGAAAACCTAAGTCACCAATACGGTTCATCACAAAGGCTTTTTTGGCAGCATCGGCAAAGCTTGGATTAGTAAACCAAAATCCAATAAGCAGGTAGGAGCACAAGCCTACCCCTTCCCAGCCAATAAACATAATGACATAGTTGGAGCCCAGCACCAGCAGCAGCATAAAGAACACAAACAGGTTGAGGTATGCGAAAAACTTGCCAAAGCCCGCATCGTGGTGCATGTAGCCGATGGAATACAAATGAATCAAAAAACCCACCCCGGTAATAATGAGCAGCATAACGGCGCTCAGCTGATCAACCAGGAAAGAAAACGGCACCTGCACCGTCCCTGCCGAAATCCAGTTAAACAAGGTAACATTAATGGGATTACCGGTTGATTTAACCTCCAGGAAAGCGCCCAGGCTGAGCGCGAATGAAATGAGTACCATTGCACTGGCGATGGTGCCAATCAGGTTCTTAGGCAGTACATTGCGCCCCAGTCCGTTAATCACGAACCCGGCCAGCGGCAGTAAAGGTATAAGCCAGATATAATTATCCATGTGTTCTAAATGTGGCCGGTGGCCGGTATTCAGTGCGCTGCATCAAACAGAAATGCAATTAACTTTAGTTTTAATTATCGGGTAACTTAATGCTCAGCGCCCCGGGCTGCTGCAATTTACCACTTCAGCCTGTTCAGCACGTTAATATCAATTGAATTGGTATTGCGGTGTACCATTACAATAATAGCCAGCCCTACCGCAATTTCGGCAGCGGCCAGCGCCATAATAAAAAACACGAACACCTGTCCGCTGGCATCGCCCCGGTAAGCCGAAAAGGCAGTAAGCAACAGATTAACCGCATTCAGCATCAGTTCAACCGACATAAATACTACAATGGCGTTACGCCTGATGAGCACCCCGATAACGCCTATAGAAAATATAAAGGTGCTCAGCAATATGTAGTGATTGAGCGGAACAATCTTGACGGCCTGGGTTAAACTTTCCATTATACTGTGATATTTTTAGTTTTACCATCCTTGGTAGCCAGCAATACTGCGCCCACCATGGCAGATAGTAATAGTATGGATGATACCTCGAAAGGCAGCAGAAACTCATTGAACAGTACCTTACCCAGATTTTCAACCGAACCTAAGCCTACGTTGTGCAGCACACCGGGCTGTGTGGCCGTGTATGATTTGATGGAAGCTACCAGCGTAAGCAGTAAGCAGCCGCCTCCAAAAATACCGGCAATTTTTACCACTATGCTTTTAGCCGGCTCTGTTTGCTGATTCAGGTTCAGCATCATCATTACAAAGAGGAACAGCACCATAATGGCGCCCATATACACAATGAGGTTTACCAGCGCCAGAAACTGAGCGTTTAACAAAATGTAGTGTATAGTGAACGTGAAAAAGGTAATGATGAGATACAGTACACTGTGTACCGGATTTTTTGCGAAAATAACCAGCAGTGAAAAGAATACGGATAGAAAAGCGATAAAGTAAAATGTACTCATTTTTTTGATATTACAAAAATACCTTTGCCTGAAAGTGCGGGCAAAGGTATAAAACTTCTTTATTGATTTAAGGGCGCTTCTACTAATTTGTCTTTTCCGTATATGAAGTCCTTGCGTAAAAAGTCGGAAGGCACAATGTCGCCGTCCAGGTAAATGGCCTCTTTCGGGCAGGCTTCCTCACATAGTCCGCAAAAAATGCAGCGCAGCATATTGATCTCATAAACGGCTGCATATTTTTCCTCACGGTATAAATTCTCCTCGCCTTTCTGGCGCTCACCAGCCTGCATGGTAATAGCCTCCGCCGGGCAGGAAAGTGCACATAAGCCGCAGGCTGTACAGCGCTCCCTGCCCTCCTCATCTCGCTTAAGCGAGTGCAGGCCACGGTAATTTTCCGAAAACTCGCGTTTTTCTTCAGGGTAACGGATGGTTACCTCCTTTTTGAAAAAGTGCTTCATGGTAATGCCCAAGCCCTGCGCAATGGCCGGCAAATAAGCTTTCTCCCAAAAGTTGAGTGGTTTTACTTCTAATACTTTTCGCTTATTACTTAATGGTTCCATGTAATGTTAATGGGTAAAATATTTAATCATGGTAATTACCACACCGGTAAGTACAATGTTGGCAATAGCCAGCGGGATGAGCGTACGCCAGCCCAGGTTCATCAGCTGGTCGTAACGAAAGCGTGGAATCGTCCAGCGCACCCACATAAAAAAGAAAATAAATGCGAATATTTTAGCAAACAACAGCACCACACCCAGTATGGCGCCTATATTGGGGCCTACATGCTGCGTTACCCAATCCATAAAAGGGTAATTGTAACCGCCAAAGTAAAGGGTAGCCATCACTGCTGATGATACAAACATGTTGATGTACTCAGCAAACAAGTAAAAGCCCAGTTTCATGGACGAATATTCGGTATGGTAGCCGCCCACCAGTTCTGTTTCGCATTCCGGTAAATCAAAAGGCGTACGGTTAGTTTCAGCAAAGGCACAAACTATAAAGATGATAAAGCCCAGCGGCTGCTTAAAGAAGTTCCAGGTAAACCAGCCATTGGCCCAAAAGCCGTGCTGCTGCTCGGCAATACTGCGCAATGTTAACGTACCTGTGACCATCAGCAGAGCAATAATAGATAAACCCATCGAAACCTCATAGCTGATGTTTTGCGATGCCGCGCGGATAGCGCCCAGCAGGGAATACTTATTGTTGGATGCCCAGCCGCCAATCATTACGCCGTAAACGCCTAATGACACAACGCCGAATATATACAGAATGCCTACATTAATATCGGTCACCTGCAAATCCACCGTGTGGCCGCCAACTGCCAGCTTTTGCCCCCAAGGAATTACCGCTGAACCTATACAAGCCGTCAGGATGGCTAATGAAGGGCCAACCACAAATAAAAAGCCGCTCGCCCGTGCAGGGATGATCTCCTCTTTCATAAACATTTTTACCCCATCAGCCAAAGGCTGCAGCATACCGCCCGGCCCGGCCCGGTTGGGGCCTACTCTATCCTGAAAAAATGCAGCTATTTTACGCTCTGCATAAGTGGAGTACATAGCCACCAGCAGGCTGATTAAAAAAATAACAACGATTAAGGTAAGCTTAATCAATAAATCTGATAATTCCATTATAAGCGGGTCTCCCTTTCAAATTGTTCTTTGTTGGCTTCCTGCAATACCTTATTGGTTTTCACCACCGGCAGCGGATGCAGCGTATCATAATGATTGGCGCTGATTACGGATTGATTGGATACCTTGCGCGGACCTTCAATTACCCAGTCGGCTGTTTTCTTTTTATCAAAGCGGCAGGTATTGCAGATAAACTCTTCTACCTCGCCGTATTGGTCCTTACGGCCGGTTACCCGCAGCACATCCTCGCCCTTGTACCACAGGGTTACCTTGCCGCAGCATTTGTCGCAGTCGCGGTGTGCCTCTACCGGTTTGGTAAACCATACGCGGTTCTTAAAGCGAAAGGTTTTATCCGTTAAGGCGCCTACCGGGCACACATCAATTACGTTGCCCGAAAAATCGTTGTCGACCTCCTTTTGAATATAGGTTGATATTTCCGAATGGTCGCCGCGGTTTAAAACGCCGTGTACACGCTGGTTGGTAATCTGGTCGGCCGTGAAAACACAGCGGTAGCATAAAATACAGCGCGTCATGTGCAGTTGTATCTTATCGCCAATGTCAATCTTTTCAAATGTGCGGCGGTCAAACTCGTAGCGTGTTTTGGCTGCGCCATGCTCAAAGCCTAAATCCTGCAGGCTGCATTCGCCGGCCTGGTCGCAAACGGGGCAATCCAGCGGGTGGTTAATCAGCAGCATTTCCACTACCCCCTTGCGGGCTTCACGCACTTCGGGCGAGGTAATGTTTTCCACCTCCATACCATCCATAATGGTGGTACGGCAGGAGGCCACCAGCTTCGGCATAGGGCGCGGGTCTTTTTCTGAGCCCTTGCTTACCTTTACCAGGCAGGTACGGCATTTACCGCCGGTGCCTTCCAGCTTGGAGTAATAGCACATGGCCGGCGGTACCACGTCGCCCCCAATCTGCCTTGCGGCATTAAGGATGCTGGTTCCCGGCTCGGCTTCTATGGTAATTCCGTCTATAGTAACTTTCATTGTTT
>CAXTAP010000007.1:0-24200 GCA_964241965.1 uncultured Mucilaginibacter sp. | reverse complement strand
TCACCAGCGGATCAGCATAATGGGCCAGTCCGAAGTTTCTCAACTGGGCTTCTGCACCATTGGTGACATGCCATTCAAATTCATCCCTGAAATGGCGGATGGCGCTGGCAACGGGCCAGGCTGCAGCATCACCCAGCGGACAAATGGTGTTGCCTTCTATTTTCTTGGATACATCTACCAGCAAATCCATATCGCTCAGGCGGCCGTGGCCGTGCTCCAGGCGGTGCAGTACCTTTTCCATCCAGCCGGTTCCTTCGCGGCAGGGCGAACATTGTCCGCAGCTTTCATGGTGGTAAAAGCGGGTAAAGTTCCAGGTGTTGCGCACAATGCACTGATCCTCATCAAAGGCAATAAAACCGCCCGAACCCATCATGGTACCGGTAGCAAATCCGCCGTCGGCCAGTGATTCATAGCTCATCAGGCGGGGTTCATTGTTAATGGTTTTCAGGATCAGGTTAGCAGGCAAAATCGGTACGGATGAACCGCCGGCCACTACTGCTTTCAGGCGCTTGCCATTGGCCATACCGCCGCAGTATTCATCCGAATAGATAAACTCCTCTACCGGCACACCTAATTCTATTTCATATACGCCCGGTTTTTTTAGGTTACCGCCTGCCGAAATCAGCTTGGTACCCGTGCTGCGACCGATACCTAATTTAGCGTATTCTTCCCCGCCGTCATTAATGATGGGCACGGTTGCCGCAATTGATTCCACATTGTTCACTACCGTTGGGCAGCCCCACAAACCCGCAATGGCCGGGAAGGGCGGTTTAATACGCGGATTGCCGCGCTTGCCTTCCAGCGATTCAATCAGGGCGGTTTCTTCGCCGCAGATGTAAGCGCCGCCTCCCGGCTGCACATACAGCTCCAGGTCGTAACCGGTGCCTAAAATATTTTTGCCTAAAAAGCCAGCGGCCTTAGCCTCAGCAATGGCTTTTTCTAAAATACGTATCTGCGGCATCATTTCACCGCGTACATAGATGTAAGATGTTTTAGCACCCAGCGCATAGCTGCCGATAATCATACCCTCAATTAATAAATGGGGAATATGCGTCATCAGGTAGCGGTCCTTAAAGGTGCCGGGCTCCGATTCGTCAGCGTTGCACACCAGATAGCGGGGTATGCCTTCTGGTTTGGCTAAAAAGCTCCATTTCATCCCGGTGGGGAAGCCTGCCCCGCCGCGGCCGCGCAGGCCCGACTTCTTCACTTCTTCCACCACATCATCGGGCGACAGGGTTTTCAGCGCCTTTTCAACCGCTGCATAGCCGCCCTTTGAACGGTACACCTCAAAGGTATTGATACCGGGTACGTTGATATGCTGTAATAATATTTTGCGTCCCATTAGTTGTTAGCCTTTACTTTTAAATCACTAATCAAATGGTCAACCGATTCGGGCGTCAGGTTCTCGTAAAATGTATATTCGGGGCCTATCTGCAGCACCGGGCCAAAGCCGCAAGCTGCCAGGCACTCTACGCCGCGCCAGCTAAACAGGCCATCAGTCGTAACATCACCTTCCTTAACGCCCAGGCGCTGCTCAATGTGATCCATTATTTTTTCGGCGCCTACCAAACAGCAGGGGCCGGTACGGCAAACCTCCAGCACATACTTGCCCTGCGGGCGTAAAAAATACATGGTATAAAAGGTTGCCACCTCATAAACCTCAATAGGCTCTATGCCTAAATATTCAGCTACCTTATCCATGGCTGCAGCGCTCAGCCAGCCCAGTTCGGCCTGCACATCGTGCAGGATGGGCAGCAGGGCAGCCTTCTTTTTATCGGCCGGATAACGGCTCAGCTTATCGGCAAACTTGCCTGTCAGTTCCGGCGAAAACTCAACCGGCGCCTGTAACTGATTATCTTCTACTCTAAGCATCTAATTCTCCCGCAATAACGTTCAGGCTACTCATGTTAATAATGGCATCGCTCAGCACCATGCCCCGGCTCATGGGCGCATACATGGAGTAATTGATGAAGCTTGGCCTGCGGAAATGCAGGCGGTACGGGCTGCGGCCGCCATCGTTAACCAGGTAAAAGCCCAGCTCGCCGTTGGCGCCTTCCACGCTATGATATACCTCGCCTACCGGCGTTTCAATTTCGCCCATCACTATTTTAAAGTGATAAATCAGGGCTTCCATGTTATTGTACACTTCCTGCTTCGGAGGCAGGTAATATTCGGGCACATCGCCATGAAAAACTGAAGGGTCTTCCTTTTCAATTTTTCCCAGAGCCTGCTCAATCATGCGCAGGCTCTGCCACATTTCCTCGTTGCGTACCAGAAAGCGGTCGTAAACGTCGCCGGTGGTGCCTACAGGTACCTCAAAATCAAAATCCTGGTAGGAGCAATACGGGTTCATGGAGCGCACATCATAATCTATGCCGGTAGCACGCAGAATCGGGCCGCTCCAGCTATAACTCAGAGCGGTTTCCGGAGTAACCGGGGCTACGCCTTTGGTGCGATCAATAAAGATGCGATTGCGGTTAAACAGCGACTCAAACTCCTTAAGTACCTTTGGAAAATCAGCCAGAAACTTACGGATTTTTGCAAAGGCAATCTCATTGAAGTTACGCTCAAAGCCGCCGATGCGGCCAACATTGGTAGTAAGGCGCGAGCCGCAAACCTCCTCATAAATTTCATAGATGGCTTCCCGGTATTCCATCATGTACAGAAAGCCGGTGAAAGCGCCGGTATCCACCCCCAGTACGCCGTTGCAAATGATATGGTCGGCAATGCGAGCCAGTTCCATAACAATTACCCGCATATAGTCCACCCGCTTCGGGATTTCTATATTGAGCAGCTTTTCTACTGTTAGGTGCCAGCCCATATTATTGATAGGGGCCGAACAGTAGTTCAGGCGGTCGGTAAGCGGTGTAATCTGATAAAACGGCCGGTGCTCGGCAATTTTTTCAAAAGCACGGTGAATATAACCGATAGTAGAAACACCGCTTACAATGCGCTCACCATCCAGCTGCAGCACGTTTTGAAAAACGCCGTGCGTGGCCGGGTGCGTTGGCCCTAAGTTAAGGGTTGAAAGTTCGCTTTGTATATCAGTATCCGTGTACTGTATTGCAGGAATAGTTTGCATAGTTTATCTCCCGAAATAATAATCCTTTTTATCAACGCGGTTCGGGTCTTCGAGCGGATATTCTTTGCGCATCGGAAAAACCGTCATATCGTCAACATTTAATATACGGCGCAAATCCGGATGACCGTCGAAGATAACGCCGAAATAGTCGTACGTTTCACGCTCCATCCAGTTGGCACCATCCCATAACATGGTAGCTGTGGGCATATGCGGCTCATCACCATTGGTAAATACCTTTATACGGATGCGTACATTATTGGTTAAGCTGTGCAGATGATACACAACGCCGATAGATTGCTCGCGCTCCGGGTACTGTATGCCGGTTAAATCAGTAAGATATATAAACTGGAGCGCAGCATCAGTCTTTAAAAAGGTAAGCAGCTCGATAATGCTATCCTTACCGGTCTCCACGGTCAGCAAATCATAAGGCAGGGTAACTGCCGACAATTTATCTTCAAACCGGGCATTGATGTGCTGCAGCAGCTCCTCGTTGGTGATCTTTCCCATTATTGTATTCCGTATTGAGCCATCAGCGCCTGGTATTCGGGCGTATCTCTGCGGCGCAGCGATTCCGTTTGTACCAGCTTCTGGATGTTCATAAAACCATCAATGATGCCTTCGGGGCGGGGCGGGCAGCCAGGCACGTAAACATCAACCGGTATTACCTCATCAATGCCCTGCAATACCGAATAAGTATCAAATATACCGCCGCTTGAGGCACAGGCGCCTACAGCCATCACCCAGCGCGGCTCAGCCATTTGTAAGTAAACCTGCCTGAGCACGGGCGCCATTTTTTTTGATATAGTTCCCATCACCATCAGTAAATCTGCCTGGCGGGGCGAAAAACTCAGACGCTCGGCGCCAAACCGCGACAAATCATAATGAGAGCCCATGGTAGCCATAAACTCAATGCCGCAGCAGGAGGTGGCAAATGGCAGCGGCCACAAGGAATGCGAACGTGCCAGGCCAATGGCCTTATCTAATGAAGTAGCAAAAAATCCCGATCCTTCTACCCCCGCAGGGGCATTAACTATCTGAACATCACTCATGAAAATTCTATAAATAACTATAACTCACCCTGTAAACCAGAATGAATACAAATTTAATATTAATAAAGGGCTTATTAATACACTATGCTATGGAGCAGATATATTTAGAATTAATCTAAACTATTCCCAATCTAACGCGCCTTTTTTCAGCACATAGATAAAGCCTAAAAGCGGCGTAGCCATAAATACCAGCATTTCAATAAGGCCTTCAACGCCCATGTGCTTAAAATTTACCGCCCAGGGATACATGAAGATAACTTCCACATCGAACAGTACAAATAGAATGGCTACCAGGAAATATTTAATGGAGATAGGTGTACGTGCATTACCGATGACTTCAATGCCCGATTCAAAAGGGCTCAGTTTGTCCTTGGTTTCCCGCTTTGGCCCCAGTTTATGGGTAAAGAACATAGTGGTAACCACAAACCCTACAGCAACCAGCATTTGAATAATGATGGGCAAGAAATTGACAGGTAAACTTTGCACTTCCATACCGCAAATATACACATTGACCTGTAATAAAAAAGGCCCCCTGCAACGGGAGCCTTTTTAAAAACTTGACAGATACTATCTGCCTTTGGCTGCGGCACCGCCTTTTTTGGCGAAGTAATATTGTGCCTGCTTGTTGGTCGGGTCATACTCCCTTGCCTTGGTATAATTTTCGGTTGCCTTAGCGGCATCCTTTTCCTTATACTCATAATAGCTGCCTAAGTAAACATAGGCCGAAGCCAGTGTTTTCTTATCCTTATCGGCAACCGGCTGTGCGGTTACCTGCTGGATGTAAGCTTCGTAATATGGCTTGGCGTAGCCTACAATGTTATCGCGGCTTGTTTCCTTTAAATCGTTCACATAGGCACGGTATAAGGTAACTCCCGGATTTGGCGTTGGCAGCTTTGCATTTACATAGCTGAACGCAGAGTCGGCCTTAGTCAGCAATGTTGCATCCGGCGTTGGCTTTGGCTTTGCGGTACTGTTGTACTGATCTTCGTAGGCAAAGTAATAACTCTGACCCTCGTTAAAATAATCGCTCAGTTTTACCTGGCGCGATTTGGCAATATACTGGCGGTAAGCATCGCCTGCCTTTTCATACTGCTTATCAGCATAGTAAGCCTTAGCAAGCTCCCCATAAGTATCGCCGGCCTGAGTGCTATCCAAATCAATTGATTTTTGCAGATTTTTAACACCTTCGGCATTCTGGTTCAATTTAATCTGGGTACGGCCTAAGTAATAGTAATCGCGCGGAATGATACGTGCCGGCGCGGCCTTGCTCAGGAAATTATTCAGGGCTGTAGAAGCAGCGTTATAGTCGCCGTTTTCATAAGCTGAATAACCTAAGTAACGGTAGATACGCAGGTTAGTGCTGGCATTGGCCGATAAAGCAGATGCTTCCTGCTGCAAGGTTTTATAATCGCCCGCAGAAATCAGGAAGTCGGCATAACGCATACGCGATTCCAGTGAGCGGTCGGTTAAATCCAGATATTGCTTGTAATGATCCGCTGCCTCCTTTACCTTGGCCGACGCTACTGCAGGCGTATTTTTTGCCCAGCGCAGGTCAGTTTCAGCCCACTCGCGATAAGCCGGGCCAAAGTTGGCATCAGTGGCCAGGGCAGCCTTAAACTGTGTTTCTGCATCCTCAAAATTGTTGGCATACTTCCACAACACCCCGGTAGCTACATTGGCTTTGGCCGATTTTGGATCAATGGCCAGCGCCTGGCTGTAAGCTTTATAGGCCTCATTGCTCTTTAATTGTGAGCGGTAAGCATCACCCAGGGCAATATATAAATCAGCATCCTTGCCGCCGGTGGCTGCAATACCCTTGTTAGCTACGGCAATAGCGGCATTGGCATTGGCCGGATTTTCCAGATAGCTTTCAGCAATATAAACATACGGCTTGCTGTCCTTTTTAGCTGCCGCCGCGGCTTTATCAAAATTCTGCTGAGCGCCGGAATTATCCTTATCCAAACGATCTGCCGCACCTAAGCCAGCCAGGTTAAGTGCTGATTGAGGATTAACGGCCAGCCCGCGGTTGAATATCGCTTTAGCCGAATCGGCGTAATCCTGCTGCACATATACCCAGCCCAGATAAAAATAATTTTCATCCTTACCGGCTTGGGTAGTGGTTAAATTTTTAAGAAGTGATTTCGCTTTCTGATATTGCTCTGCATCAATAGCTTTCCGGGCATCGGCGAGGCTTTGCGCAAATGCGGAGTTGCCAATAAACGCCAGAGCAAGTGAAGCTCCTGCTATTTTACTGATAATCTTCATGGTCGTTCTTCGAGTTTTAGTTATTAAGTTCTTTTCTAATACTTATTTGTCGCTGCGGAATGGAATCGGGCAGCAAGCCGGATTTCAATATAATCCGCTGCCCTCGCTCACTCAGCACAAAATTTTCAAAACCGGCTCCCAGCCCCATTTTGCCGGTACTGTTTACCGTGTATATACCACGGCTAAGGGGATACTGTTTTAGAGCCAGCGTTGTTTGCGAAGGTTTAAAATACTGAGCGGCAAACTTTTTATTGCCCTCGTCTCTTACCCCCACAATTTTAACCTTAGCGGCTGCCGCAGCGTAATCATCGTCAGGCTCATCCAGCCAGCTAAAGCCAACGATACCTATAGCCTGCGGATGCTCACTTACATACCTTATAACGTCTTTATTGGTTTTTAGTGCATAAATATTTTTTAAATTCATCGGCTCATTGCCTGAAAGTTCCTTCAAATACCGCACAATACTTGAATTCGGGTTATCAAATACAATGCTTTTATTACTATATGCCTTTCCGTTGAGCATCTGTTTTATCTGGTTCACAGTCATGGCAGTATCGGTTGATGACTGGTTTACTATCAAAACAACAGCATCATGAGCAAAAAGGTTTACATTCGGTGCAAAGCCCCTGTCGGTCAGTACCTTTCTTTCATCGGGCCTCAAATCGCGCGAAAGGATGGCAAACCGTACGCTGTCATTCAGCAAACGCCGCAGCACTGAGTTTTCGGGCTGATAAGTGATAACAGGCCTGGCATCGGTATGCAAACCTTTAAACACAAAAGCCTCTTCATCAATAATAGGCTGAAAAGACTCGTCCACCCCAAACTCTGCTTTACCGGTATAAAACGTTTCTTCGGGCTGCGGCCTGGGTTTAGGCCGCTGGTGGCAGGCACTCTGCATTACCGGTAAGGCAGCGCACAGCAGCAGCTTAAAAATGTTATTCATCATTATTATTTTGTTGTATGCGGATAAACCTTAATACACCGTAAATTATAAACAGGGAACCAAAGGCATATTTCTGCGTCGGGGTAAACGGCAGCGGAAACTTTTTCCAAAACATGATCATCAACCCTAAGATTACAATGCACACAAACAGGATTCCGCCTAAAATAAGCAAAAATCGCCTTTTGGGCGATTTTTGCTTATTGATATCAAATTCATTTGGCATCATCAATCCTATTGATCCGGCATGGTGAACTGTACCGGAACTGTAAACTGTACACGTACCGATTTACCATTTTGCTTACCCGGTCTCCAGTGCGGTGCTGCCTTTACGGCCCTTACCGCTTCTTCATCCAGGCCAGAACCCGGACCGCGAAGCGCCTTTACATCAGTTAAGCTGCCGTCGCGCTCTACAACGAACTGTACAATTACGCGGCCCTGCGTACCGTTTTCACGGGCTACTGCCGGATAACGGATAGCTCCGCCTAAATACTTATAAAAAGCATCCATACCACCTGCCGGCTCCGGGCTTACTTCCACCGCAGTGAAAATTTCGTTAGGGTCGGCTTCCGTTACTGCGTTGTTTACAGGAGCGTTACCTACCGGCTCATCAATACGTACACTCTGGTTCGGATCGCCTTTAACATCCGCCTGTCCCGGATCTTTTACTTCCAGTTCCTTTTGTGTCGGCGGTTCCTTTTCGCGCACTTCATTATCAGGCTTTACTACCGGCGGCGGAAACTTTACCTGTGTAGTATGCGGCTTTGGCGGCTCCGGCTTTGGCGGCGGCGGCGGTGCCTTTTTGGCATCCAGCGGCGGCGGCGGTTTTAAAATAACCTCGGTTATTTTAACCTTGTCTGGCGCTTTCGGGATGAACCCTTTGATTTTATTGATAATGGTCGGCATGGAAACCGCCAGGATGAACAGTAAACCTGTAATCCATAACGCTTTTACAGTGGTTTTAGGGTTGTTTTTACGCAACTCATAGGCACCATAAACTTTATTCCGACCGGTAAAAATAACATCAAGCCAGTCAGGGTTTAATATATCTAACTTTGATCCTAACATAAATTTGGCTTTAGTATTAAGTTATTGGTTAATAATTGTATTTAGTAGATGTTATCGCGCTGCAGCAGGCCAATCTCATCTTTGGTAATATCAACAATGGCATACAGGTTAATGTTTGCAATATGCATCTCGTCAAGCGCATCAACCATGTTCTTATAAACCGATTTTTCGCTTGGCTTGATAATCACAAACATATCCTTGCCGGTGCTTGATTTTACCTTCTGCGCCTCTTCCAGTAAAACTTTGCGCAATCCGTTTTTACCAAATCCATCAACAGTTGGCGGGCTTAACGGCTGTGTAGGCACACCGATAAACCATTCTACCTTGTCATTTTTACCCAGCAAAAGCGTTAAGGTTCTTGAGGCGGCAATAGGCTCCTGCTTGTTGGTTTTCTCATCTTTATCCGGCATTGCCAAATCCATTGCCTTGGGTTTGTTGAGGGTAGTAGTCAGCATAAAGAAAGTTACCAGCAAAAAAGCAAGGTCAACCATTGCTGTTAAGTCAACACGTGTTGATGCCTTTTTACTTCTTACTTTCCCGCCTTTCTTACCCCCGCCGGAGGTGTCTAATTCTGCCATCTTATTTACTTCCTCCTTTTAGTGCGGTAATTAAACTGAATTTATTTACTTCCTGCTTTTGCAGTATAGCAATCACTTTCTGTATGGTAGGATACTCCTCCTTGCTGTCGCCTTTGATGGTAACGCGCATTTCGGCATTATCCAGGTTACGGGTCACTACGCGGGCCTCATGTATCCAGTTGTACAATTCGCTGGTACCTGCAGTATCCGCCGGGATGCCCGGCTGCTTTAAGGCAGCCTGCTTATCGGGGTCCAGGTCTAAAAACTGGCTCACCTGCGCTACAGGAACACCGATGGTGTTCAGGTTGGAAAACTTGTTAACCTGAGTTTGGGTAAACCCGATATTATATTTGGAACCGATCTGCCTTAACAGCTCCTTGCGGATGTTGTTGCCTTCCACGCCGAAAAACACCTTGCCTTTACCTATGGTGATGGTGGCAATATCCTTTTCGGGCAGGGTGGTTTCTGTGGTAGCTGCCGGTGTATCTACCGGAACCGGATCTTCAGCCCGGGGTTTGGCAGTTAAAATGAAAAAGGTAAGCAGCAGGAAAGCCACATCGCACATGGCGGTCATGTCAATTGCTGTACTTTTTCTGGGTATTTTTACTCTTGGCATTTGTTTTATTTTTTAAGTAGATACACTATTTAATTTAACAATCAGCTGCTGCATTTTATTATCTGCAGCAGCTGATTTTTATATCAAACTAAAAATTAGTATCTGTTGGCGCTTTTATGAGAGGCTGCAAACGTTTGCACAATGCTGAAACCGGTCTCATCAATGGCGTAAGTCAGCTTATCAATTTTTGAGGTAAAGTAGTTGTACATGATGATTGATAAGGCTGATGTACTGATACCCAGGGCAGTGTTAATCAAAGCCTCAGAGATACCAACCGCAAGTTCTGATGAGCTTGAAGAGCCGGAGGCACCCAGCGCCGAGAAGGCACGGATCATACCGGTTACTGTACCCAGCAGCCCCATCAGCGTACCGATAGATACGAGGGTGGCAATGATGGTTAAGTTCTGCTCCAGCATCGGCATTTCCAGTGCGGTGGCTTCTTCAATATCCTTCTGGATGGCCAGTGTTTTCTGGTCAACGTCCAGATTAGGCTCAGCTTCCATTTCACGGTACTTCTTTAAACCCGATTTAATTACGTTAGCTACTGAACCTTTCTGCTTGTCGCACTCTGCGCTGGCTGCATCAATATTGCCTTGATTCAGGAAGCCGTTAATTTTGCGAACAAAAGCGTCAACACTGCCGGTACCGGAAGCTTTGCCGATTACCACTAAACGCTCTATAGAGAACACAATCAGCATCAGGAACATGGTCATCAGCACCGGTACAATCGGGCCGCCCCTGTGCACAGTGCCGAAATAATCTGAAGGGGTGCCTTTTTCTACGTCACCGCCCTTGTAATGGCTTGGATCGCCTAAAACGAATAAGAAAATTAATAATGCGATTACAAAACAGATAGGAATAACCAGAGTTGCAAAAATGCTCGATCCCGACGAGCTTTCTTGTTTTACAGGAGCAACTGGTTTAATTGGTGCGTTTGCCATTACTTTTAGTTTTTAGTTGTTGTTTATAAATATAAAGTTAGATAAATATGCAAGTAATACTTCTTAATAACAAAATTAAAATTTTCGGTTTGTAAAAAAAGCCAAATTGTTATTGTTTATAATTATTTAATATTTGCCGGTTAGCTTCCCGGTTTTTAAGCGCAATGATTAACGCTTAAAAAACGGATAATTGTGCTGCAGCAAACATTATTTTGCAATGAAAACTAAAATTTTTAATAATAGCAAGCGCATTGTACAAAAAGTGTGTAACTAAAAAGATATAGTTGCCGTTTACAAAAGGTTTCAGGCTGTTAGAATGACACAACCGGCATTGTGCCTGGTATAAAGTATGAAGAGCAGCGGCAATATGGCTGGCCCGGTAGCTGCAGCTGTAAAACTTAACCGCCTGCCTTTTTGGCCTTGAAACCGTCGGCCAGCAGCAGCTGCAAAACCTTGTCTCTGAAATCGCCCTGGATCAGCACCTCTCCATCTTTTGCTGAGCCGCCCGACCCGCATTTAGCCTTCAGCTTTTTACCGAGCGCTTCCAGTTCGCTTGCGGCGCCGGCAAAACCGCTGATGCGGGTAACCAGCTTGCTGCCCCCTTTACGGTCCAGATATATTTTCAGGTTTTGCTGCTGAGGCGGCAAGGCTTCCTGCGGAAGGTCGGCATTGCTTTGATATTCAAAATCGGGGTTGGTGGAGTAAATCATCCCGCCGCCTGTATTCTTCGCTTTCTTTGCCATAAGTTCAGGGTTTATAGCCGGTGCCTGTTACTACTGTTAAGGCTTTGGGCACTATGTCAATAACAGCCTCGGCGCCCAGCATTTGCGGCTCGCCATCCAGGTGCCCCGGGCCGCTGCTGCTGCGCCTTACTTCAATATGCCTGCCCTGTATAATTTCCACATATTTTGAGCGGTCGGCCGTTTTGATAAACATCCGCAGGCCCATCTCCGGGAAACGGTAGAGCGGGAAGGGCTTGATAATACAAACGTCCAGCAGGCCATCCTGTACGGAGGCATGCGGCGATACATGCGCATTATTACCATACTGCGATGAGTTGGCAAAGCTGAGCATAAATGCTTCGCGCTCATACAGGCGCCCGTCTATATTAATATGGTATATCTCCGGTTTGTATTTAGATATTTCCTGAACGGACGAAGTAAAATACGTGCCAAACCCTCTGCCCTTCTGATGCGAAAACACCTCGCTGATGTGCGCATCAAAACCCATACCGGCCATATTAAAAAACCATTGGCCATTAAGCTTAGCGCCATCTATCAGCTGCTTCCGCTGCCTGTTCAGGGTTCTTACCGCCGCTGCCGTATCCATCGGGATGCCCAGAAAGCGGGCCAGCCCGTTGCCCGAGCCGCAGGGAATTATGCCCAGCACGGCTGGTGTAAGCGCCATAGCCGATGCTACCTCATTAATGGTACCATCGCCGCCAACGGCTACAATCATATCATAATGCCCGGCTGCCGTTTTGGCCAGCTCACGGGCATGGCTTATCTTTCGGGTAAATTCAAACGAGGGTTCAAACTGTTCCTGGTTTAAGTGCCGGCTTATTAACCCGGGTAAACGATCCTTTTTTTTGCCGCCTGCTACCGGGTTAACAATAAATAACGCTTTTGCTTTCAATCAAATAATTTCAGGCGTCAAAAGTAAACCTATTTTCGTGTTTTGTAAAATTGTTTTACTTTTGCCACCCTAAAGTGGACTGATTTGACACCTGCCTGCGGCAGCCAACGGATTGCAACCACGTAAAAAAGTGCTAAAACCAACTCCGCCCCTTTTACGTTATTCCGGCACCCCAGGCCAGCTGCTTCGGTTTAATTAGCTTAATTAATTTAAAAATACATGCCCTATTTATTTACTTCCGAATCAGTATCAGAAGGCCATCCCGATAAAGTTGCCGACCAGATTTCAGATGCCCTCATAGACCAGTTCTTAGCTTTTGACCCCGAATCGAAGGTTGCCTGTGAAACGCTGGTAACTACCGGGCAGGTTATATTGGCCGGCGAGGTGAAATCAAAAGCCTATTTAGATGTACAGAAGATAGCCCGTGATACCATTAATAAGATAGGTTATACCAAAGGCGATTATATGTTCGATGGCAATTCATGCGGCGTGTTATCGGCTATTCATGAGCAATCGCCCGATATTAACCAGGGCGTTGACCGCCAGAGCAAGGAGGAGCAGGGCGCCGGCGACCAGGGCATGATGTTTGGCTATGCCACCAAAGAAACTGACAATTACATGCCTCTGGCGCTTGATATTGCTCACGCCCTTTTGATAGAGCTTGCCGCCCTGCGCCGTGAAGGCCGGGAAATAGCCTATCTGCGCCCGGATGCAAAATCGCAGGTAACGCTGGAGTATAACGATAACAACCAGCCGCAGCGCATCGATGCCATTGTAATTTCTACCCAGCACGACGATTTTGGCGACGAGGCTGCCATGCTGCAAAAAATACGCGAGGATGTTATTACTATCCTGATTCCGCGTGTAAAGGCCCGCTACCCGAAATATGCCCACTTCTTTAATGAGGATATTACCTACCACGTGAACCCGACCGGTAAATTTGTAATCGGCGGTCCGCACGGCGATACCGGCTTAACCGGCCGTAAAATTATTGTGGATACTTACGGCGGTAAGGGCGCACACGGCGGCGGCGCCTTTTCGGGCAAGGACCCCTCCAAGGTTGACCGCTCTGCGGCTTATGCTACCCGCCACATTGCCAAAAATTTAGTGGCAGCCGGCGTAGCCGATGAAATACTGGTGCAGGTATCCTATGCCATAGGTGTGGCCAGGCCGATGGGCATTTACATTAACACCTATGGCACCTCCAAAACCGGTTTAACCGATGGTGCCATAGCCGAAAAGGTAGAGCAGCTGTTCGATATGACCCCTTATGCCATTGAAACCCGCTTTAAGCTGCGTAACCCCATTTACAGCGAAACCGCAGCCTACGGCCATTTTGGCAAACCCAGCGCTACGATTACCAAAACCTTTACCAGCCCCGAGGGCCGCACCATAACTAAAGAGGTAGAGCTATTCACCTGGGAGAAGCTGGATTATGCAGACAAAGTGAAAGCTGCTTTCGGATTGTAAATGGAGCATGAATTGATATTAAAAGCGGCAGTCACATGATTGCCGCTTTTTTTAATACTGTTATGTGTGATCATTACCTTAACCAGTAGCTTTAATGTACTGTAATGATCATGATCATTCAGTAATATCACTAAATTTTTAAGCAAGTAGAGAATGGATCAGATTACCATAAGCGGTTATCAGCCCGAATATGCTGAGCACTTTAAATCATTGAATGTTGAATGGATCAGCAAGTATTTTACCGTTGAGGAAGAAGACTTAAAGCAGCTGGAAAACCTTGAAGAAAGCGTGCTTAGAAATGGCGGTGTGATTTTATTTGCCCATTTTAATCATGAAGTGGCAGGCACCTGTGCGCTTATAAAAACAGGGGAAGGCGAATATCAGCTGGCCAAGATGGGCATCAGCCCTGAACATCGCGGTAAAAAGATTGGCAATAAACTGATGGAGGCTGCTTTAGAAGCTGCGAAGCAGCTCCATGCCTCCAAGATTTGGCTGGGCTCTAATACACAGTTAGTACCTGCGCTCAGCCTTTACCGCAAGTACGGCTTTCAGGACATACCGCTACAGCCATCCCCCTACTCCCGGGCCAACGTGCGGATGGAATTGGTTCTGAGATAAAAAAATATGGAGGCTTCTATTATAATGTGTTCTTGATTAATATCAATTTTTGAGTCAACTGCTTAACTGTAGCATTTTGTTGCAGCGTTAACAGTAAACGACTGAAAGAAATACAATTTATATCGCCTTATCGTGCTGTAAGAAAATATAAAGATTAACTTTCATTAAGCAGTCTTTCTACCTCTTTTTTAATTTCATCAATTACTTCAGCATTATAAATTCTTTTAGAGCCAGAAGTTTTAGTGGAATAAACAAAGAAAACTTTACCTCCAAAGTCATGCTCGAATCTTTGATGATTGACCATGTGCATCTCAACCCACTGATATTGATTTAGAGATTGTCCGGAATCTATAGGTTTAATTTGAATGCCTATAAATTTATCATTTACCTCAATGTAAAAATCAACGCTGTAAGTTCTGTCCCATCTGTCGTTAGCTGGTATTATTGGCTTACCTACAGCTTTTTCTAATTGTCCGTAAATAGTGTTAATTTCAGTTATGTAACCTTCATAAGTACGATTAATAATCAGATTATATGTGTATTCAATGCACTCTTCTTCTGTGATTGAATTTAATTCGTTCTGCACCACTTCTGAAAGCTTTATATAAAGGGTTTGCCCTAAACCAGTAATATATTCGCGCGTGATTGCAACACCATCACGCTTTTTTTGCTGTGCTTTAGAAAAATAAAAATCTACCCACTCTTTATAACTTTCCGGAGCACATGATCTGATTAATTCAGAAGTTGAGCCAACACTGTATGCTTTATTCAGGCCCCATCGGTTCAATCCATAATTCAAAAGCGTTTCACGTTTAAATTTCAAGTTCACGCCGTCTTTTCCAGATATCCAATCATTGGCCATTTAATACATTTTTTAATGATAGAAATTTACTTTTTAACCTAAACTCATGGCTAATATCTACGTGAGCTAACCCATTCTTTATCAAATGTGCATTAAGAAACGTTTTATTTTCAAGGTATAAATAACAAAGTAAGTTATTATCGTTGTCATATTTCTGATTGTCAAATTTCATAAAAACGCGCTTACCTTTCGTTTTATTAATCAAGTAATCAGTTGCTTTGCCATTAATTTGTTTGTCTTCTCTGATGCCGATTAATTTTACAGTTAAATCGTTATGAAGCTTAATTATTTCTGCACTGATCACTTCTTTAACAGTAAAAAAATCTTCTCGTTTCAAGCCTCCTTCTTTGTCAAGCTTAGACCCAAACTGCAGCTTTTTTAAATCAATTTTTTTATCGAGTTTATGAGGATCTATAAATTTATAAGGTAGTTTGTTTATTTTATACTCGAAATCCTTTATTATGTTATTTTGTAAAAATTTATAGGCAGTTCCGCGAATATCAACCTGATGCGCTTTTAATTTATCTTTTATTACAGGAATGTATTGCGAATTGATTTCGTAACCAATGGAATTACGGTCTAAGTTTTTAGCTGCTAATAGTGTTGTACCGCTACCGGCAAATGGGTCTAATATCGTTTCTCCTACAAATGAAAACATTTTAATTAGCCTTTTGGGCAATTCTTCCGGAAACATGGCAATATGATTATCTTGCCTTGCGCCTGCAAAGTTCCAATGGCCAGCAAAAAAAGTATTCCATTCCTCATTAGTCATTTTGGATAGTTCTTTTTGCTCTTTTGTTGGCTTTGGAGCATTTCCTAATTTTTTAAAAATTAGTATAAATTCGTAGTCAATTTTTAATATACCATTACGAGGATAAGGATATGAACCCATTTGAACACCTCCACCTGTAGTATTTGAAGTTGTAACCTTTTGCCATATCACCGCACCCATATAATCAAAACCGACGTTTTCACAAAATTTAATTATTTCCTCCCTAATAGGAATTACTTTGTAACGCCCGTAATACACTGTTCTGGCAAACTGATCGCCTATATTTACACATAGCCTGCAGCCATCATGCAATGCTCTGTAACATTCGCTCCATACCAGGTTCAAATTATTTATATAGTTCTCATAACTATCGTGATAACCTATTTGAACATCAGTTCCATAATCCTTTAGCTGCCAATATGGAGGAGAGGTAACAATTAAATTAACTGATTTATCAGGCAATGTGCTCATATCGCGACTATCGCCGTTAACAATCGTATGTGTGGTTTGTAAGCTCATTGATAATTGCAAAAGTACAAATTGCTGCATTACCAAGATATAATTGCCTTTGTATATTGCAGATATATTTAAAACGGTGTTTTTATTCAATTACGCTCGTTTCCAAACAAGCGCTTAATACTGTCCGGCGTTTGCAACGCCGCTTCAATATGAAAGCCGCATTGCAAATTGTGCCAGCAGGTGTTTACGCCATGAACATAACCACTTGAAAACCCTTAAACCACTCCTTTCAGTACACCGCCCTCGGCTCTGATGGCGGCTCCATTGGTAGCCGAAGCCAGCGGGCTGCACAGATAAGTAACCATATTGGCTATTTCTTCCGGGCTCAGAAAACGCTGTACCAGGGAGGATGGCCGCAGGTGCGTAAAAAATTCTCCCTCTACCTGCTCAACGCTCTTTTGCTGGCCTTTCGCCATATTTTCGATAAAGCCGCCCACCCCTTCGGATAAGGTTGGGCCGGGTAATACAGAGTTTACGGTTACGCCGGTACCTTTCGTAAGCTCTGCCAGGCCACGGGCTACGCCTAACTGCGCGGTCTTGGTCACGCCGTAATGGATCATTTCAGCCGGTACTTGCAGGGCCGATTCGCTGGAAATAAAGATAATGCGCCCCCAGTTATGCTGCAGCATTCCGTCAACGTAAGCTCTGGCTAACCGGATGCCGCTCAGCACATTCACCTCAAAAAACCGCAGCCAGTCGGCATCTGTAATATCCTTAAAATCTTTGGGTTCAAAAACGGCCACATTATTAACCAGAATATCCACCTGCAGCACCTGCTTAATCAGGGCGTCAATCTGCGCTGTATCTGCAAAATCGGCAACGGCCCCTGTTACCCGGCTATTCCCGGTTTCAGCTTTGATGTTGTCAATAGCGGAGTTTACGCGCTGAGCAGTACGGCCGTTAACAATTACGTGCGCACCTTCGGCTGCCAGCTGTTTGGCAATGGCATAGCCAATGCCTGCGGTTGAGCCGGTAACTAACGCTGTTTTATTTTTGAGCTGCAAATCCATGTTATGTTCTTTCAAATGGTAACCTTTGTTTTTAAATTATGTGTGCACAACCTTACCGTAGTTTTTTGAACATGGCTTGTAAATGACATCTGCCGGTACCTGCCCTATTACGGTTACTTTTCTTTGCGGCTCTTTTCCTATTCTCCCCGCCATCGCCTACTTTTGCCCTCATGCAGCATTCTGAAGAAAACCCGTGGCAGATAGTTACTGAAAATGATGTTTATGATAATCCCTGGATCAGAGTTATTCACCATGAGGTCATCAACCCGTCGGGCAATGCCGGCATCTATGGCAAGGTTCATTATAAAAACACAGCTATTGCTATATTGCCGCTGGATGAAAACCTGAATACCTACCTGGTAGGCCAGTACCGCTTTACCATGAACAGCTATAGCTGGGAGGTGCCCGAAGGCGGCTGCCCGCTGGGCACCGACCCCCTGCATACTGCCAAACGCGAGCTTTTAGAAGAAACCGGACTCAAAGCCAGCCGGTGGGCTTTGTTACAACATGTAGATTTATCCAACTCCGTTGGTGATGAGCGCGGCATCATTTATCTGGCGCAGGGCCTGGAGCAGCATGAGGCTGAGCCGGAAGATACCGAGCAGCTGATAATTAAAAAGCTGCCTTTCAGCGAAGCTTACCGCATGGTGCTCAGCCAGGAAATTACTGACAGCCTGAGCGTGGCTGCCATTTTGCGGGTGCAATTATTACTGCTGGAAAACCTGCTGCCCTGATTTGCTGTTTTATTAAGCGGGTGCAAGTTCCTATTTTTGCTGCGTTTCATGAGGAAGTTTTTTGGTTACGTTTTATCGCCCTTTCACTATGTGTTGTTTGGCTTCTGGCTGCTGCTGTTCCAGCCGGTGCAGTGGGCCTGCTATAACTGGTTTGGGTATGCAGCGCACAAGCGTTCGGTAGATGTACTGAATTACCTGCTCACCGGCACTTATATTTTATTAGGCAACCGGGTAACATTTGTAAACCGGCAAAACCTGCCGCCCAACCGCCCGCTTATTTTTGTAGCCAACCACCAGAGTATGTATGACATTCCGCCGCTTATTTACCATCTGCGTAAATATCATGCTAAATTTGTATCTAAAGTTGAGCTTACCAAGGGCATCCTGTCCATCTCCTACAACCTCAAAGTGGGCGGCGGCGCCAATATTGACCGCCATGATCCGCGCCAGTCGCTTACGGAACTGGCCGGGTTGGCTAAGCGCATGAAGGATAATCGCTGGAGCGCCGTGATTTTTCCGGAGGGTACCCGCTCTAAAGACGGGCAGGTACGCACCTTCCAGCCGGGCGGTATAGCCACCCTGCTCAAAAAATGCCCCGAAGCGCTGATTGTGCCGGTAGCTATTGATAATTCATGGAAGATGGTGCGCTACGGCATCTTTCCGCTCAGCACCTTTGAGCATTTAACCTTTAAGGTACTGCCTGCCATTGACCCCTCGCTAACCACTGCTGCCGATGCGGTACAACAGGCCGAGCAGCATATCAGAGCTGAATTAGACCAGACCAGCACAGCTTAAAAATATTCGGTCACAATGGCTGTTGGCTACCGGGTAAAAGGGTAAATAGTTTTTTCCTGCCAGTTCTTCTATTTATTATTTATTTACTTAGACATGCCTGCTGCCCGGAAATGAGTTAAGACGGGCTTATCCCCTTACACCTTGCCGACAATAAATCCGCAAATTTGCCTAATTTTGCCAGCTTACAAAATTTAATGAAAACTTACTTCAGGTTACTTTCCTTTGCTAAACCCATTGAAAAGTTTGCGATTCCCTACATTATTGCCACTATATTTTCAGTAGTTTTTAATACCCTTAACCTGGCATTGCTGGCGCCGCTGCTGCAAACGCTGTTTGCCGCCAATACCAGGCAGAGCATTCAGGCCACTTTACAAAAAGGCGCTCCGGCGGCAAGCAACCTCTCCGGTTTCTTTAATTATTATGTGGATGTTGTCATCAATAAATACGGCACCTGGGGAGCTCTGCAATTTGTATGCGGCGTTATTATTGCCTCGGTATTTTTAGCCAATCTGTTCCGCTACCTGTCGCAGCGCACTATGGAGAATATGCGGGCGCATACCCTGCTCAACCTGCGCCGCTCGGTTTTTAATAATGTGATGGATTTGCACCTGGGGTTTTTTACCAACCAGCGCAAGGGCGATATTATTGCCAAAATATCGTCGGATGTGCAAACGGTGCAGTTTACCGTTACTGCCACCCTGCAGGTAGTGTTTAAAGAGCCGCTGCAGCTCATTGCCTATATGGTAACGTTAATTGCTATTTCACCCAAATTAACGCTGTATTCCCTGCTGGTTATTCCGGTTTCAGCCTTTATCATCTCCCGTATTGTAAGGCGGCTCAAGGCGCAGGCGCAGTCGGCCCAGCGGCGTTACGGCATCATGATCAGTTACCTGGATGAGGCCTTGTCGGGCATTAAGGTGATTAAGGCCTTCAATGCCGTAAATTTTACCAAGAAGCGTTTTGACGATGAAAACCGGGTTTACACCAGCATTACCAAATCCATGGCACGGCGGCAGCAGCTGGCCTCACCTGTATCAGAAACCTTGGGGGTAGCTATGGTAGCCTGCATTGTGCTCTACGGCGGTTACCTGATTATCAACCACAAATCCGACCTTACCCCTGCGGCCTTTATTGGTTATATCGCCTTATTTTCGCAGCTGATGCGGCCGGCCAAGGCCATTTCCGATTCGTTCAGCAACATTCATTCCGGCATTGCCGCCGGCGAGCGTGTGCTGCAGCTGATTGATGAAAAACCGCAGATTAACGACGTGCCGGATGCCGCTGTACTGAACGGATTCAGCAACAGCCTGACGTTCAGTAACGTTAGTTTTGCCTATGGTGAGCAGGAAGTATTAAGTAGCATTAACCTTATTATTGAAAAAGGAAAAACCATTGCGCTGGTTGGCCCGTCGGGCGGCGGTAAAACCACGCTGATGGATCTGATTCCCCGTTTTATTGAACCCAGGAGCGGGATGATAACGGTAGATGGCCATAATATTAACCAGGTTACGGCGCAATCACTAAGGGCACTGATGGGTATTGTTAACCAGGAGTCGGTTTTATTTAATGATACCATTTTTAATAACATTGCCTTTGGCAAGCCCGATGCCACGCAGGAGCAGGTGGAAGCTGCTGCCCGCATTGCTAATGCCCACAGCTTTATTGAGCAAACCGAGCAGGGTTACCAGACCAATGTGGGCGACCGCGGCGCCAAGCTATCCGGCGGACAAAAGCAGCGGCTCAGCATTGCGCGGGCAGTGCTCAGCAACCCGCCTGTTATGCTGCTGGATGAAGCTACCTCAGCGCTGGATACCGAATCAGAAAAGCTGGTGCAGGATGCCCTGAATAACCTGATGAAAAACCGTACTTCGCTTATCATTGCCCACCGCCTCAGCACTATCCAGAATGCCGACCTGATTGTGGTTTTAGAGCGCGGCCGCATTGTAGAGCAGGGCACTCATCAGGAGCTTTTACAAGCCGGAGGCTTATACAGAAAGCTAATTGACATGCAGACCTTTCAAAGTGAAGCTCAATGATCTCCTGAAAAGGCAACCGGCTGTGAGATTATAATGCAAAGAAAAGGAGCAGGAAACCCAAACTAAAAAGTTCTTCGCCCTTACTCCTTTTTCTGCTATATATACTCCCCTTTAGGGGGCAGGGGATCAAAATTTAAACCCGATACCGAACTGCCAGACCTGGTTGCGGTAATTAGGGTAGTCAGTGCTGCCGTTGGCGTTGTTTTCCTGCAGGTCAACAGTGTAGCGGGCACGCAGCTCTACATTGCGGTTCAGGTCAACGCTGAAACCTGCTACGCCGTCAATAAAGCTTTTGTCGCCATTGTAATTGTAGCGGTCTTCGCTCACGGCGTTAAAGCCGTTGTAATAAGTGTTACGGGTATTCAGCAAAAAGGAAAACTGCGGGCCTAATAAAAAGTTAAAGCCTGGGGCAAGCTTAAACTTGGCCAGTACCGGTATATCCAAAAAGTCTGCCCGCTGGGCAAAGGAGCCGAATTGCGTATCGGCCCGGTAACCTTTTTGCGAATACAGGACTTCGGGCGCGATAGAGAACGGATAAGCTACCGGCAAATCAAAAATCAAGCCGGCGGCCACGCCCACCTTGCTGCGGGTATCAAAGTTGTCGAAATTATGGCTCACCACATCCGAGATGTTAACGTTCCCGGTTAAGCCTATGCGGGGCGTATAAAAATCATCGGTGTGCCTGTGCTCACGGTAAACCACAGCCGGCCTGCGATAAACAGGCCGTGGACGGGGGCGCGGCTGCGGATAATAATATTGCGCCTGCGCTGCGGCGCCTGCCATCAGCATTAAAGCCATTAATAAAATCTTTCTCATCGTTTTATGCGTTTCGTTTCTTGAATTACGGATTAGAGCAGGCGCAGGGCCTTTGGTTTATTAGGGATGAAAATAAATTCGTCTGAACCTGAATTTTCTGAATTGAGGGATGCGCAGAATTGTTAAATGAGCTTTTCCCCTCGCTGATGAGGGATGAGCGTGTCATTATATTGGCCGGTGAACCAGGAGAAAACTACAACTGATCCCTGCTGCGGTGCTTATATTGCTGATGGGCTGCCTGCCATCATTCGCGCAGCAAACACCCTATGTACAAATGCTCGGGCAGCAAAATCATTGGGTTGATTCTGTTTTTAAAAGATTAAACCGCAGGCATAAGGTGGCCCAGCTGCTGATGGTGCGGGCACATACCAATAAAGGGCAGGCGTACGAAGACTCGGTAGCACAGATAATTAAGGATGAGCAATTAGGCGGCGTAGTATTTTTTCAGGGCGGCCCGGTAAGGCAGGCCGAACTGATTAACCGTTACCAGCAATTGGCTAAAGTGCCTTTGCTGATAGCGATGGACGGTGAGTGGGGCCTGGGTATGCGCCTGGATTCCGCTACCTCCTACCCTTACCAGATGACGCTGGGCGCTATCCAAGACAACCGCCTGATTTATAAAATGGGCCAGTATATAGCTTATGATTTTAAGCGGCTGGGCCTGCAAATGAACTTTGCGCCCGATATGGATGTAAACAACAACCCGAACAACCCGGTGATCGGTTACCGCTCCTTTGGTGATAATAAATATAATGTGGCGCAAAAGGGCATTGCCTATATGCAGGGCATGCAAAGCGCGGGGCTGCTTACCACAGCCAAGCACTTCCCTGGCCATGGCGATACCAATGTGGACTCGCATCAGGATTTACCGCAGCTGCCCTTTACCCGCCAACGGCTGGATACCCTGGAGGAATATCCCTTTCAGCAGGTAGTGAAGGCCGGCATCAGCGGCATTATGGTGGCCCACATGAACATACCCGCGCTTGATACCACCAAAAACCTGCCCTCCACCCTATCGCAGCCTATTATTACCGGCACCCTAAAAGATTCACTGGGCTTTAAGGGCCTGGTGGTATCAGATGCTATGGAAATGAAGGGCGTAGTCAAGTATTTTCCCGACGGCGAGGCTGATGTACGGGCCTTTGCAGCAGGCAATGATATCCTGGAACTATCAGAAAACTCAAAGCGGGCCATCAAACTGCTGCGTAAGGCCGTGCGCAAAGGCAAGGTAAGCAAGCAGGACTTAGACGCCCGTGTAAAGAAGATACTGGCCGCCAAATACTGGGCCGGCCTGAACCAGGAACAGCCGGTAAATACCGGCAGCCTCATTGCCGATTTAAACCGCCCTGCCGCTGCCGAACTGATACAGCAGCTAAGCGATGCCGCCGTAACCCTGCTAAGGGGCGATACCGCGCTCAGGCAGCTTAATACCGCCAAAAAAACAGCGATTATCAGCATCGGCCCCGGTACACCGACCATTTTTCAGCAGGAACTGCAAAAGACCTTTGGCAACAGTGATTTGTTGCTGATCAGCAAGGATATCACTGCCGACCAGGCCACCCGGCTGCGTATCAGGCTAAAGGGCTACAGCCAGCTGATCATCGGCATCCATGATACCCGCGCCCGCCCCCAAAGCAAGCTCGATTATACCGGCCTGCTCAAGCAAATAATTACCGAATTGGCGGCTGCACCCAACACCGTTATCAGCGTATTTGCCAACCCCTATACCTTAGCCGGCCTGCCGGGTATTGAAAAGGCGGGCGCCCTGATAGAATGTTACCAAAAGGAGGCTCCCTTGCAGCAATCGGCCGCAAAGGTTATCACCGGGCAGTTGAAGCCAACCGGCAAACTGCCGGTAACGGTTAATGCCTATTTTAAGGGTGGCGATGGCTTGTAGAATTTTACTGCCTGTTCATTAATAATATTTGTCATTGCGAGGAGGTACGACGAAGCAATCTCGTAGCTACGTCTTGCTGCTCTGCAAGTGACGGGGTTGCTTCGTTCCTCGCAACGACAAATATTATTAATTATCCTTGCTCGTTTCCAAACGAGCGCTTAACATTGCCTATCGTTTGCAACGCCCCTGTGGCTATAAAGTACTCGTGCCCGGTAAATTACAAATCAGGTTTATAGCTTACTATAAAATTATAGTTTCAGGTAAATTGCCAATAAACTTATACCTATCTTTATTTCAAAACAGTGCCCATGAAAATTGTACCTGTTGTTAGAAAAGCCGTATTGAAAGATATAAATGAAGAACTGGAAAACCTGCATTACTGGTTATCACGCTCGCCGCAGGAGCGGATTGCCGCAGTTACCCAACTTATTCAGCTCCATTTACAACCGGGGCAGCGCATGGATAAGACCGTTGTTGTAAAGAGAAGACTGCATGAC
>CAXTAP010000006.1:0-56560 GCA_964241965.1 uncultured Mucilaginibacter sp. | reverse complement strand
TGCAATAAACATCTCCGCTGTTCGAAGTTTCCAGCTTCGAACGCCTGTGCCGGTAGTGTTCAGACTATATATAACGCTCAGCAGGTGTTTCACCTGTTTCACTTGCTTCACCTGCCCCGCGTGAAACACCTGAAACACTAATACCATTGATAATACGCTGCCCGGCCAGCTTATCCTAACAAAGCCTTTAAGCTCTCCAGGGTATCGGCCTCCTCTTTCGGCTTATCATGCCGCCAGCGCAGAATGCGCGGAAAGCGCAGCGCCACTCCCGATTTATGCCGGGTTGATTTATTGATACCCTCAAACCCGATTTCAAATACCAGCTCTGGCTTTACGGTGCGCACCGGGCCGAATTTTTCAATGGTGTTGCGTTTAATGAAGGCATCCACCTTGTTAATTTCCGTATCGGTAAGGCCGGAGTAAGCTTTGGCAAAGGGAACCAGCCTGTCGCCGTCCCATACGGCAAAGGTATAGTCAGTGTACAGATCAGCCCGCCGGCCATGGCCCTTTTGAGCATAAATCATCACTGCATCTATCGAAAGCGGATCTATCTTCCATTTCCACCAGTCGCCCCGGCGGCGGCCTACCTGATAGTGGGCGCTTTTGCGTTTCAGCATAATACCTTCGGCAACCATGGAGCGCGACTGATTGCGCACCTCAGCCAGCTCCTCCCAGCTGTTAAAGGTGATAAGCGGAGATATATGCAGCAGTTCGGGATGAGAGGTTTCTGCCTGTAAAAGTTCCAGCAGGTGCCGGCGCTCTGTTTGTGTTTTATATCGGATGTCTTCGCCCTCGTACTCCATACAGTCATAGGCAATTACTGCAACCGGGCTTTCCTCCAGTATTTTCTTGGTCAGGTTTTTACGCCCGATGCGGGTTTGCAGCACATTAAAAGGCAACGGCTGCCCATTGCTGAAACTCAGTAGTTCGCCATCAATCACGGTGCCGTTTGGTAATTTCCTTAAAAAGGGGTGCAGCTCCGGAAACTTGTCGGTAGCCAGGTCCTCCCCACGGCTCCATATAAATATTTCATCATTTCGCTTAATCAGCTGCGCCCGGATGCCGTCCCACTTCCATTCGGCCTGCCACCCGGCGGCATCGCCGAGGGCTGCCTGCAGGTCCTCGTGTGATTTCTGCCTTTCCGAAGTTTCCTGTATCGGGTAGGCCAAAAAGAAAGGGTACGGCCGTGATACATCATCCAGTGCACCGCCCGGCTCAATCAATTCAGTAAACTGATAAATTCCGGGGTTCCAGTTACCCATTACCCGGTGGGTAAGCACCGAAGCCTCCATACCCGTAACCTCGGCCAGCGCCTTTATTACCAGGTTCTGCGATACGCCCACCCTGAAGCTCCCGGTTAAAATCTTATTAAATACAAAGCGTTCGGGCGCATCTAAAATATTCCAGGCATGAACAAGCCACTCTTTGCGCTCCTCCTCGGTTTTGCTGCTCAGCTCAATAATTTCCGCCATCCATTCGGTAAGCGTTTTGCTGCTTATGTTTTCGTGCTGTGGCAGCAGCAGGGCGATGGTTTCGGCCAGGTCGCCCACCACATGGTAGCTTTCCTCAAACAGCCAGGCCGGTATATGCGAAGTTTCAACAGCCCAGTTGCGTATTTGCGTAGCATTAATCTGCCGCTTAGGGTTGCGCCCGGTAAACAGGGCCAGCATGTGCATCTTGTCAGTATCAGGTACGCTGTTAAAATAATCCCTCAATATACGTACCTTTTCATTGGTTTTATTGGTTTCATCCAATGAGGTAAAGAGCTGAGCAAATTTTTTCATAGCGCACCGGCCCCCACAAAATTTTCACCGGCAGCAGAAGTTTCGGCTGCTAAGCTCTCCCTGCCAGAAACGCTGCGTACAGGTTCTTCGGCAGGAACCTCGTTAGCCTCTAAGCCTTCATCATTACCGTATAAGGTATGTACTTCGTGCGCATCAAAGCCAATGCCGGCGAGGTAACGGGCAAAGCTGGCGGTATAGCCATGAGTAAGATACACTTTTTCACAGCCGGTGGCATCAATGGCGCTCACCAGCCCGTCCCAGTCGGCATGGTCGGAAAGCACGAAGCCGCGGTCGGCAGCGCGCCTGCGCTTGGCGCCGCGCAAAGCCATCCAGCCGGAACAATAACCGAAGCTGTAAGGCTGAAACTTGCGCATCCAGGGCGTACCCACGGCAGATGGCGGCGCAATAATAATACCTCTGCGTACAGCCTCCTTATTACTTTCTGCTGTAATGCGCTCAGTAGGCTGCAAATCAATGCCGTTGCGGCGTAAGGCTTCATTGGTATTTTCAATTACGCCATGCGTATATACCTTGCCGATGGCTAGATCCAGATTCTGTAATATACGCTGGGCCTTGCCTAAGGAATAACCTACTACTATGGTAGCCAGGTTGTGCCCGGTATTATACTGCCACCATTTATTCATATCCGCAAATAGCTGCGCCTGCGGTTTCCATTTGTACACGGGCATACCAAAAGTGCACTCAGAAATAAAGTGGTGACACTGCACCGGCTCAAAGGGTGCGCACACACCGTCGTCCTCCACCTTATAATCACCGGATACTACCCATACCTCGCCCTGGCTTTCTACCCGTATCTGCGCCGAACCTATAACGTGCCCGGCGGGATACATGGTAATTTTAACGCCGTTTTTGTAAACATCCTCACCATATTCAACCGTTTGCAGGTTGATATCGCCCAGCCGGTACAGCATAACCTCACGCGACAGGTGATGAGCCAGGTAGTGCTTGTGCCCCGCATAAGAGTGGTCGGCATGGGCATGTGTAATTACGGCATCATTTACCGGCTGCCAGGGGTCAATATAAAATTTGCCCTTGCTGCAGTAAATGCCCCTGTCAGTAAACTCAAGTAACGGTGCTTTAGCCATGTTTAAATTAACCTCCATGGCCAGGCTTTGGTTTTAGGGGCGGCACGAGTGTTAATAACTTGTATCAATGCAATCCGGTTAAAACAGCAATCACAAAAAAGCCTGTCCGGCAAAGGCTGAACAGGCTTGTATTTTATTTTAAGAATGGTTTTTACTGAGGCGTTACATTACTGGTTAAATTGTTGGGTTTGCCAACCGTAATATAATCAGTTAAAATCTGGCCGGCCTCTACCTTTAAGAAATCTAGGTCTTCGCCTTTGGGATGGGCCTGACCTTTTTTCAACGGTGTTAAGCCCAGTGCGGCACGGCGCAGGTTATCTCGTTCAAAGCTGTGCTGCTCATCCGTATCACGCTGCTGCTTTAATTGCTGCTCATTCAGGGTAATGCTTTTTTCAGCATCACGCTTTTTAAACTCTTCAATGTCCTCCAGCAAATACTTATAGCTTGGGCTATTAGCCATACGCTGCTCATGCAGTTTGGTGAGCTGAGGTATTACGCCGGTAAAATCGCCGGCCCTGGTGTAAGTACTGCGCTGTATTACGTCAAAGGGCAGCGCTGAGGGCTCAGTATCTTCCCCGTACTTATTCATCGGAATAACCGAAGGGAATGTAATATCCGGCATTACGCCTTTATGCTGGGTTGAACTGCCGCTGATGCGATAGAATTTAGCCATGGTGAGGTTCAGCTGCCCGAATTGTGTCTGGCTGCCATTGGCTACCGTTTTACCGCCGCCGGTGGTGGTTTTGTTGCCTATCATCTGGCTTAGCATATCGCGCACCGAAGGGTTAATTACCTTATCCAGTTCAATAGCGCTTTGCACAGTTCCTTTACCATAGGTTTGGGTACCAACAATTAAGCCGCGACCATAATCCTGTATGGCGCCTGCAAATATTTCGGATGCAGAAGCGCTGAAACGGTCGACCAGTAAAGCCATCGGACCCGACCAGGCCACGCCCGGATCTTCATCCTCATCAACTTCTACATGGTTCCGGGTATCACGCACCTGTACCACCGGGCCCTGCTTGATAAACAGGCCGGTCAGCTCAATGGCCTCCATCAACGAACCGCCGCCGTTTTGGCGCAAGTCTAACACCACACCATCAACATTGCTCCTTTTCAGGGTGTCCAGAATCAGGCGAACATCGCGCGTGGTGCTCTGGTAGTTGCGGTCGCCTGCCTTGTAGGCGTTAAAATCGAGGTAGAAAGCAGGCACATTGATAATACCTATCTTCACCGCCTTTCCATTAACATTATAAGTACGGATTTCCTTTTTAGCCAGCTGATCCTTTAATACAATCTTCTCACGTACCATTTCCACAATCTTTGGCTTATCAGAAGCACCCTTGCCCTTGGGCAAAATTTTAAGGCGTACAATAGTACCCTTAGCGCCGCGGATTAACGTAATTGCATTATCCGTACGCCAGCCAATAATATCCTGAAACTCACCGGATGTACCCTGCGCTACGCCGATAATGCGGTCATCAATGTTAATCTGACGGCTCTTATCGGCCGGCCCGCCGGGAACTACTGATTTGATGGTTACATACTCGTTATCGGAAATCAGCGAAGCGCCGATACCCTCTAATGAACGCGACATTTCAATATTGAAGTTGGCCGCATTAGCCGGATTGAAATAATTGGTATGCGGATCAACAGATTCGGTAAAGGAATCCATGAACAACTGAAAAACGTCCTGATTGGACAGCTTGTTAGACTGTGAAAGCAAACCCTGATAGCGTTTTTTCAAAGTTTCCTTATTTTTAGCCGCATCAGGGGTAGCCAGCTTCAAATTTAATAAATCATACTTCACCCGCTGGTTCCACAGGTTGTTCATTTCGCTTTCTGAAGCTATCCAGGGCAGGTTTTCCCGGTCATAAGTGAATGTTTCGCTGGTGCTGAAATCATAATTTTTATCCAGCTGCGTAAGGGAGTACCTGATGCGCTCCAAGTAACGTTTCTGATAAACGTTAAATATATAAAATACATCATTCAGGTTACCAGCCTTCAGGTCATCATCCAATGCGGTCTTATACTTGTCAAAATCCTGAATATCCGAAGCCAGCAGGTAATTGTGGTTTTCATCAAGTGCCTTAATATAGCGGTTAAAGATAACCGCTGATATAGAATCATTAAGCGGTACCTTTTTATAATTGTAGTTGGATATCAATGAGGCAACCTCCTTAGCCACAATGCCCTGCTGCTGGTCGGGCTGTAAATCATTAGAACCGCTAACTTTTACAGGTTTGTCAGGTGATGCCTTGCAAGCCAGCACGGCGCCAAGCAGCATCAATAAATACAACTTTTTAAACATTTCTTTTACTGCTTTTAAATCAGGATAATAATAGAACATTAATAATGAGTGCCTATATGGTTAGCATGTTAATATAAAAATAAGAGACACCATTCTGGCTGTCTCCTGCTATAAAATAACAATATTACAAATAATGTTTTAACGGAGGCGATAAAGGCCCTTTCAATATATAACTATATACAGCTGTAAAAATTGCTGCAATACTTATGTAGCAGATTTATTACACATTCATGAAAATAAAATCAAAATTCTGCTGCCGGATGGGCCGGGCGGGGTTAATTTGCCGCAGCTATTTTCTGCAGATTATCATCATAGCGCAGGTCTGTTTTTACCGATACAAAGCGGTTGCGCTGAATGGCGCTTAGCTGTTTTTCTGTAAGCAGTAAATCAGTTAAGTAACCTCGGGTGCTGGCAATGTCCCGCGCCTCCAGCAAATCCTGCTGGGCCAGTACAAAATCGCCGATGGCGGCCTTAATGCCGGCCAGCTGCAGCAGGTTGGCTATCGTCAGCTTATCGTTATTATTCTCACGGGAAATAATGGTGCTTTGCAAAAAGAACCACTTGGCCTCTGATAACCGGTTTTGCTGAATGTACAGCTGCGCCAGTTCGTAAAAATTACGGCTGGCCGTGTTGTAAAGCCTGAAGCGCATGTTGTGCTGCGCCAGCTTCATGACCTCGTTTTCGGCAAGCTCCAGATCATAATCACCGCGGGCAACAGGCGTAGCATAAATTTTAGGAGGAGCGCTGCTGCGGCGCTTAGGCATTTTAAATGCGATGCTTCGTGCGTTTGGCAATTCGGGCAGCCGCTCATGTTTTTGAAAGATGGACCACTGGGCCGAAGCTGAAAAACTAAGGCAGGCGCAGCAAAAGAACAGGATTATAAATTTCATGAAATAATTATCCGCAGGTTTAATCTATTAATCAGTACGTAAATATACGGATCACCGGATAAAATAGTTAATGCTGGATTGTCATTTATTCAAAAACTTTTACTTCTCCGTCATGCAGGGCCCAAACCATGTAGGGATGTGTATCCGCATGGTAAACATCGCCCCTGGCCGATAAGGCAATTACACCGGCAAAGCCTTCGTATGGGCTTAATTCATTCAAGGTTTTATCCGTTGCCTGCGCCAGCGGCATACCATCGGTTACCCGCACAGCAATTTTGGCGGCAATGGCGCCGCTCACAATATCCTCACCTACGCCGGTACATGATATACCGGCATCGGCATTGGCATAATTACCCGCTACCGTGGCCGAGTCGCTTACCCGGCCCGGCATTTCAAAACCCTTGCCGCCGGTGGAGGTGCCTGCCGCTAAATTGCCGGCGGCATCCAGCGCCACGCAGCCTACGGTGCCCAGGCGCACCGAGTCGCTCAGCTTTTTCTCGTATTCTTGCCTGCGCTGCAGTATTTCGGGGTTATAGTATTCAAAGCCATGTTCACGGGCAAACTGCAGCGCGCCGTTGCCGCTCAATACCCGGTCATCAAAGGGCATCAGCCTTTGGGCAACCTGAATAGGGTTTTTAATATCCTCTACATTGATAACGCCCGAAAAACGCTGGGTAAGGCCATCCATCAAAGCAGCGCTCAGGCGTATTTTACCATCGCTTTGTATCTGGGAGCCGGTACCGGCATTGAATAAATCGCAGTCTTCGAGCAGCGCCGTGGTGTAAACTACTGTTTCTACAGCCGTATGCGTATGCAGATAGCGGTAGCCTTGTTCGGCAATAACAGCCAAGGCCTGCTGTTTGGCCTGCTTCACCTCCTGGTTGGTGCCCGACTCACTGAAGAAGCCGCCGTGAATAATAAGTTTCATTTAAATATTAGAGTAAATTTTATAGACTGAGATTTCAAACGGCTTACAAATTTCTTTACTATGTTCATTAATATGAAAATGATTAAAGTTGTTATTAGATATTTCTGCAAAATAAACCAACAATTTTATGCCTGCGATATGCTTACCTGCAGTTTTTACATAAATTCAGGCTTAAATCTACTCGCCAATAATCCTGTTGCCTTTGCTAAATCAATATCCACCACCAGCACTCCCGGCTGCCCGTAAGGCTGATGTGCTATTAGAGTACCATCAGGACTAATCACCGCACTGGCCGATTCCGGCGAGCTAAAGGCACAATTGGACGTAGCAAAGTAAATGGTATTTTCCAGCGCCCGCATGGTTTGTGCCTTCTCGTAGTAAGGACTGTCCGCATGTGCCCACGATAATGGCAGATTATCCTCCGCATTGGTGCCGGTATAATTGGGATGAAACACCACTTGGGCACCCTGCCGGGCAGCCCATCTCACCAGCTCGGGGTACCGAAAACCTTCGTGGCATATTACAATACCAAAGGTTAAGTCACCAACGTTAAAAATCTTACGCTGCGTTCCGGGCATCCACAACTCGTCTTCAGAGGGGTCTAACTGGTTCTTGGTCTGATACCCTGATAATTCTCCTTTGTTGGATATTACCTGCGCAGTATTCAGCAATCCATCAGGCCCGTGCCAGTCCATCGGCATAATCACTGCAATATGATTGGCTGCCGCCATAGCGCATACCTGAGTTAAGGCATCCTGCAACTGCTCATATGAGTACTGCTCATTTCTTATTCCTGTTTCCGGATAGCCGGGAAGGTAAGTTTCAGGAAAACAAACGATTTCAGCTTGCTGGCGGCCGGCTGCTTCAATCAGAAGTTCAGCCTGGTACAACCCATCACTTAATGACCTGGGGTAAGGCGGGGAGGCTAACGCTATCTTCATATCAGATGTATTGGTTTTAACAGCACAGCGCTGCAACTATGCCGGTAACAGCAGCAGGCATTATCCACGCGACAACAGGAAATATTCAGCGCTTATTGCAGATCAATATTGTCCGGCGCTTCAATATATACGCCTTCCTCCACCTTGATTTCCTTTTTAATTACCAGCCGGTGCTGCATCAGATCATACTTATCATAGATGGACAATACATGCACCTTCAGATTTTCTATGGATACCGGCGCACCCATTTCCACCTCGTAAATATTGGTGGCTATAATGCCCCTCCCGTCCACCAGTATGGTAAGGCCCGAACCGATGGCTTCCATGCAATTGCCTTCCGTAATAAGCAAACCGGCATCCTCGCCCAGGCCAATGCCCAGCAGGCCGGGATTGGTGGCTACGGCATAAAACAGGCGGCCAATGCGCCCGCGCTGTACAAAATGGGTATCAATAATTACCGAATCAATAAAACCTAAGCCGGCTGTAATCTGCACTTCGCCTTTTACCAGAGCGTCACCGCTCTGGCCACGGTAAATCATGTTGGCCGATGCCGCTGCTGCACCTGCCGAAGTACCCGCTATCACAAAGTTTTCGTGGCAGTAACGCTGCTTTAATATCTGCAAAAATTCAGTTCCCCCAAAAATTGAGCTTAACCTGAGCTGGTCGCCGCCGCTGAACATCACCACATCCGCCTTGCGGATACGTTCCAGGTAATCAGGATTGGCGGCGTCCTCGCGGGTACGGATATCTAATACCTGCACCTGGGGTACGTTAAGCTGGGTGAATGATTTGATATACTCTGCACCTACCAGTTCGGGTATCTGCGAGGCAGTAGTGATTACTTCAATATGCGAACCCTCATGGCGAGCCGACTCTGTAATGATACGGCGCAGAATTCCCTTTTCAAAAAATTTAATATAATCAGGATGCAGAATATGTTCGCGCTCTCCTGTTCCGCTTCCCATATCCACCGCACCGCCTATTATTATCAGTTTACCTTTCGGAACAATCATGCTAACACTTTATGTATTTGCAAATTAAGATAAAAATCAATGCAAATTCTGTAATATTTCAATTTATAAGGCTTTTTTGCGTCAAAAGTTTCATTCTGCTGTTACATTTCTTAGTTTAGGATTTCGTTAAGTGAGCATTTCAACAAAGTTTAAGCATCCATTATCATGAAAATTGAAAATATACAGGTGTTGCGCGGTCCCAATATATGGAGTACCAGCCGGAAAAAGTTAATACAGATGCGGCTGAACTTGGAAGAGATGGAGCACCGGCCTACTAATACCATTGAAGGCTTTTTAGAACGGATGGAAGCGCTGATACCTACGCTTTACAGCCACCGCTGTTCGCCTGGCGTACCCGGCGGTTTTTTTGAGCGCGTTAAGGCGGGCACCTGGATGGGCCATGTGGTTGAGCATATTGCACTGGAAATACAAACGCTGGCCGGCATGGATACCGGTTACGGCCGTACCCGCCAAACCAAAACTCATGGCGTTTATAATGTGGTATTCAATTACCTGGAAGAAAAGGTGGGCATTTATGCAGCCGAAGCCGCTGTGAGGATTGCCCGGGCGCTGATTAGCGGAACAGCCTACAATTTGGATGCGGATGTGCAGCAGATGAAGAAAATACGGGAAAATACCCGCCTGGGCCCGAGCACCGGCTCTATTGTGGAAGAAGCCATCAGCCGTGATATACCGTGGATAAGGCTGAACAACCAATCGCTGGTGCAACTGGGCTATGGCAAAAACCAGATGCGCGTGAGGGCCACCATGACGGAAAGAACCAGCAGCATAGGGGTTGACCTGGCCGGCAACAAAGACGAAACCAAGCGCCTGCTGCAGGAGCAGGCCATCCCGGTAGCCAAGGGCGTAACCATTACCAGCGCAGCCCAGGTGCCCGAAGCTATCCGCAAAGTAGGCTTTCCGCTGGTATTTAAACCTTTAGACGGCAACCATGGCCGGGGCGCTACTATCAATGTAAAAACAGAGGCAGAAGCCATAGCCGCTTATGAACATGCCGCTAAAATATCGCGCCGGGTAATTGTGGAAAGGTTCATTAGCGGTTATGATTTCAGAGTGCTGGTGATTGACCATAAAATGGTAGCCGCGGCGCAGCGCCAGCCCGCTCATGTAAAGGGTGATGGCGAACTTACCATAGCGCAGCTGATTAACTTAGAAAACACCGACCCCCGCCGTGGCTTCGGCCATGAAAACGTGCTGACCGAAATCAGCATTGACCGCGATACGATGGATTTACTGACCAAAAAGGGGTACACACTGGAAAGCATCCCTGAAAAAGATGAAACAGTTTACCTGAAATCAACCGCCAACCTGAGCACCGGCGGCACCTCTATTGACGTAACCGACCAGGTGCACCCGCAGAACATTTTTATCTGTGAGCGCATCTCCCGTATCATTGGCCTGGATATTTGCGGCATTGACGTGATGGCCCAAAACCTCACCGAGCCGCTGACCGAAAACGGCGGCGTTATACTGGAAGTGAATGCCGCTCCGGGCTTCCGGATGCATATTGCGCCCAGCGAGGGTTTGCCGCGCAACGTAGCCGGCCATGTAATTGATATGCTCTATCCGCCGGGAAAATCGGCACGTATTCCCATTATCGCTATTACCGGCACTAATGGTAAAACTACCACTACCCGCCTCATTGCCCATATTGTGCGCAACAACGGTTACCGGGTAGGCTTCACCACATCGGATGGTATTTATGTGCATAATACCATGATGCTGGAGGGTGATACAACCGGCCCGGTAAGCACAGAGTTTATTTTAAAGGACCCTACCGTTGATTTTGCCGTGCTGGAAACCGCACGCGGTGGCATCCTGCGCTCCGGGCTGGGGTTCAGCAAATGTGACATTGGGGTAATTACCAACATACAGCCCGACCATTTGGGAATTGCCGATATTCATACCCTGGAGGACCTGGCCCGGGTTAAAAGCGTAATTATCAACGCGGTTAAAAAGGATGGCTGGGGAGTGCTGAACGCCGACAACGAACATTGTGTGAAAATCGGTAAAAGGGCAGATTGTAAAATTGCCTATTTCAGCCGTGATGAAAACAACCCGGTAATTAAGGCGCACTGCCAGAAGGGCGGCATTGCCTGCATCAGCGAAAATGGTTATGTTACCATTAAGAAGGGCGACTGGAAATTGCGGGTAGAAAAATTATCCTACGTTCCGCTTACTTTCGGCGGCACGGTTCCCTTTATGATTGAAAACGTACTGGCCGCCACACTGGCCGCTTACCTGTACGGCTTTAAAACCGAAGACATTAAAAATGCACTGGAAACCTTTACCCCGTCAGTGGCCCAGACGCCGGGCCGCATGAACATCTTTGAGTTTAAGGATTTCAGGTTTATGGTGGATTTTGCCCACAACCCGGATGGTTACAATGGCGTAAAGGAATTTTTGAAGCATATTGATTCGCCTCAGAAAATCGGCCTCATTGCCGGTACCGGCGACAGGCGCGATGATGACATCCGCGAATTGGGGGCCATAGCGGCCACTATGTTCGATTACATACTGATGCGCCAGGAAAACCATACCCGCGGCCGTACCCGCGAAAACATTTTAGGGCTGATTATAGAGGGCATCAAATCAGTAAACCCTCATTTGCCTCATGAAATGCTGGATGATAAAACGGATGCCATTAAATATGCCATTGACCTGGCTAAACCAGGCGCCTTTATAGTTACTTTAAGCGATGCTGTAGATGATGCCATAGAGGTTGTACAAAACTATGTTGATCAGGAAAGAAGCGGGCTGCTGTAATAAAACAGCCCGCCTTTTACAAACATTATTACTGCGGGAAGGAAACGGGCTCACCCGAACCATACCCAATGTAAGGACTTTAAGAAATTATTTGAAGATTTCCCCTGCGGTAGAATGTTTTGAGGGGAAGGTCCTGCTTATAAAACCTCTGCGTGAAAACCAGAGTTGCGCTTGCCGCTCAGATGATAATGCCAAAGCAGGTAAGCTGCAACGCTGCGGTAAGGCTGCCAGGCCCCGGCCACGGCAGCTACCTGCTGCCGGGTAACATCAGGCGGAAACGGTTTTAGCTTTTTCATGGTGTTAATCAGCGCTAAATCTCCGGACGGAAAAATGTCCATGCGGTGCAGTACCAGCATCAGGTAAATATCGGTAGTCCAGTTGCCGATGCCTTTCAATTGCATCAGCTGTTTTTTCACTTCTTCATCCGGCAGGCCGGGCATCAGGTCTAAATTGATCTGACCGCTCAGCAGGGCTTCGGCCAGATGCCTTACATAAATAGTTTTCTGGCGGCTGAAATAACATGCCTTTAATTCTGAATCCGTTAACAGCAGCACCCGGGCCGGCGTTATCTGTTCAATTCTTTCGCGCAGCTTAAATAAGGCTGATAAGGCCGAAGCTAAAGATACCTGCTGCTCCAGGATAACATGCACCAGCGTTTCAAATGTATTGGCCCGGTGCCATAACGGCGGGTAGCTATAACGCTCTATAATCAGTGCCAGAGAAGTGTCCTTTTCAGCTAACTGGTTACAGATGGCGTAGAAATTAGAAGAGTTAAAGTGAGGAATCATGAATAAATGTAACGCTGTTGATAAGATTAGGATTTAGCATTAAGTTTTCAGATTTTTACTTTTACTATGAACAACCTGCCCCCCTTAGCTGAACGCATGCGCCCTAAAACGCTGGATGACTATGCAGGTCAGCAGCATCTGGTAGGGCCGGGCGCTGTGCTGCGCAGGGCCATTGAATCAGGCAACCTGCCTTCCACCATTTTCTGGGGGCCGCCGGGCGTGGGTAAAACCACGCTGGCTTACATCATCTCGCAAAACCTAAACCGCCCGTTTTTTGCCTTAAGCGCTATTAATTCCGGCGTAAAGGATGTGCGCGAGGTTATTGAAAAAGCAGCCCTGTACAAGCAGGGCGGCCAAACGCTGCCGGTACTTTTTATTGATGAAATTCACCGGTTTTCCAAATCACAGCAGGACTCCCTGCTGGGCGCCGTAGAGCGCGGATTAGTTACCTTGATTGGCGCTACAACAGAAAATCCTTCATTCGAAGTTATTTCCGCTTTGTTATCGCGCTGCCAGGTGTACATCCTGCAGCCGCTGAGCGAGGAGGATTTGGTAAGCTTGCTGCAAAAGGCCGCTGCGGAAGATAAGGTGCTTAAGGAAAAGCAAATTATCATTAATGAGCATGAGGCTCTGCTGCGCCTTTCAGGCGGCGATGCGCGCAAGCTGCTGAATATTTTTGAGCTGCTCGTTAATGCGCTGAGCGGCGAAAAAATTATAATTAACAATGAGGTGGTGCTGGAACACGTGCAGCAAAACATGGCATTATATGATAAGGCCGGCGAGCAGCACTATGATATTATTTCGGCCTTCATCAAATCTATGCGGGGCAGTGACCCCAATGGGGCTGTATATTGGCTGGCCCGTATGCTGGTAGGAGGTGAGGACCCGCTGTTTATTGCCCGCCGTATGCTGATTTTAGCTTCAGAGGATATTGGCAATGCCAACCCGAATGCCCTGCTGCTGGCGCAAAGCTGCTTTGAAGCAGTAAATGTCATAGGGATGCCGGAAGCGCGGATTATCCTGTCGCAAACAGCGGTTTACCTGGCTACCTCGGCTAAAAGCAATGCCAGCTATATAGCTATAGGCGAAGCCATGGACCTGGTGCGCAAAACCGGCGACCTGCCCGTGCCGCTGCATCTGCGCAATGCCCCCACCAAACTGATGAAGAACATTGGCTACGGTAAAAATTATAAATATGCTCACAGCTTTGAAAGCAACTTTACCGATCAGGATTTTTTGCCCGATGCCATCAGGGGAACCAGATTTTATGACCCCGGCCACAATGCACGTGAAAATGAAGCCCGGGAGAAACTGAAAAAGCTCTGGGGCAACCGGTATAATTATTGAAGATTACCCATCAGGTTTTGCTATCCCGAACAATGGTGAGGAATCTACCGGCAGCGGTAAGCCACAGCAGAAATTTCCTATCACTGTTCAGGATAATGCAATAATTAATTCAACTTTCAAGTTTTACCTTTCAAGTTTGGCTACCCTTGTTGGCGTATCCTTACCGTCAACAATGCTGCGTGAGCTGAGGGCGATAGCCCGGATAGTGGAAGTGATATTATTTACATCAAGCGTACTTAATTCGTCCTTTACGGTATGGTAATACTTGTCCACATCGATCTGATCGGTAGATATGGTATGGGCAGGTACGCCAACCCGGGCCAGCGAGGCGTTGTCACTGCGGTAAAATAAGTCCTGCTGCGGATAAGGGTCAGGATAAAATTTAAAGGCTGTATTTTGAAGGTTACGCTGCAATATCTGCCCAAAATCCGACCGCTCATAGCCGGTGATAAAGGCTGAATTAGGGCCAAACTTCGATGCCTTGCCAATCATTTCAATATTGAACATAGCCTTCACCTCATCGGGCTTTACCTGAGCAGCAAAATACTGAGAACCATATTCGCCGATTTCCTCAGCAGTAAAGGCTACAAATATTAATGTGCGGGCATTGCTGTTTAATTTTTTATAATATTTGGCCAAAGTGATTACAGCCGTAGTGCCCGAAGCGTCATCATCAGCACCATTGGCAATACTGTCGCCTTCCACAGGTTTAATGATGCCCAGATGGTCATAATGCCCCGAGAACACTACGTATTCATTGGGTTTTGCTTTGCCGGGTATCATACCGGCAATATTGAATAAGGGCAGGGTTTCCTTCTTGTTTTCATATTTAACGCTGAAAGCTTTCACCTCGTTAAAGCTGCCCAGTACAACCGCCATCTGCTGCGAATTATCATCCTTCAGCGTTACGCTGCCGCGTATAATATAATTGCGGTAACGCCTGAAATAGCTTTCAAATTTCGGATCAATGAGCAGCAGCATTTTCTTGCCGCTGTACATATAATTACGGTACGCGGTTTGGAAATTTTTTTGCGTATCAATTTTGGCAATCACCGCATCACTGCTGTTAGTCCAGCTGAGCGGGCTGTCTGAGCTTACGTAAACATTTTCAGGGGCGATGGCTGTACCATTAATACTTACCTGTGTGTTTACGGGTGTGCTTTTTATCATGGTAAAGTTTTGGCGGTAACCGGCAGTGCTGCCCGTTAAAGGCTTTAAACCGGCTTGCCGGTATTCGGCTTCAATAAACTGCGCTGCTTTCTCGATACCTGGGGTAAAGGTAGCCCGGCCCTGCATATCGTCGGCAGATAGCGTTTTGATGATGCGCTCCACATCGGGTTCCTTAATAAGTTCGTTTACATTTTGCCCGAGGCTGTGCAGCGCAGCGGCAAATAAGAGTGTGGTGAAAATATATTTTTTCATAATTGTATCGTTGTCTGGATCAGAATTTACTGAATTATATCATGAACAGAATTAACTGCTCAATTCCCTTTTTGGCTCTTTTTCCTGTTTCTTATCTCTTACTTCCTGGCTCTTATCTTTCAGCTATTTTACTTTGGATGATAACCACCGGCTGCGGAAGTCCTGCTGAGCTTTGGTTAACTGTCTGCCTGCTTTTTCATAAGGCACAATCTCCAGGTAAGGGCTTTCTTCCAGTAACAGGGCAGCAGTATGCATGCCCGTGCGGTTCTTATAGCTGATGGATAACTGGTCGCCGGGTTTCTTGCTGTCTACTATCGCATTAAGATCCTGCACAGTTTTAATATTCTGGTTATTAACGCTGATTATCAGGTCGCCGGCATCCAGACCGGCCTTGTACAAGGGGGTGCCCATTACCGTGCTGGCCTGTATGGGTAAGCCTTCTTCACCGGTTACCCGCGCAAGCCCTGCTCTGCCCCGGCCCGGCGTTGCTGCAAGCGGCCCTGCCCAGGCTTTACCCGGCTGAGCCTTTTGCAGCAGCAAACCGGCATTGGATAACAAAGCAGCGTAATCATTTTTTTCGGTACCGTTAATGTAACGCTTAAAAAAATCAGCAGCAAAGGCAGGCTTGCCGGTTACTCTGGCTAACACGTTTTGCAGGTCGGCAATAGTGTAAGGATTTTCATTTTTACCATGAGCAAGCCATACCTGGCGCATGTAATCATCCAGCGTGAGGTCAAATTCGCTGCGCAGGCGCAAATCCAAGGCCAAGGCAGTAGCGCCTCCATAAAAATAGTAGCTGGTAAACACATTGGCATTATTGTTCGGGTCAATAGATACGCCGGCATCGGCAAATACGGCGTAACGGCTCATTTGTACAGGTGTGTAATGTGCAGCGGCAGGCGTATTCAGCACCGAGTTAACCAGGCCGCCAAGGGTACGGGTGTAATCATCCACCGAATGGAAGCCGGCCCGTACCAGCAGCATTTCGCCGTAGTACTGCGTAAAGCCTTCGGCAAACCACAGCTCGTTGCTCATGTTGGCGTGCTCAAAATTAAAAGGCTCCAGCGTTTTCGGACGGATGCGCTCTACATTCCAGCTATGAAAATACTCATGGGCGAAGGTGCTCAGCGCTGCTATTTCATTACCGCCGATCTTGGGCAGCGTTTCTACAATGCAGGTGGAGTTGCGGTGCTCCATACCATCGCCTGAGTTTGAGGGGTACACATCATCTAAAAAAGTGTAGCTGCCATAATCATACACAGGCAGCTCACCGAAAACGGCCTTTTCCTCCAATACCAGTTTTTGCAGCATCTTGGCATAATTGTCAATGATGCCCTGGTCATCATCACTGTGCACCGTCAGGCGGATGGTTTCCTTCTTTCCATTAATATTGGTTACCTCCCAGCTATTTTCTTTATAAGCAGATAGTTCTGTAGGGCTATCCATCATGTATTGCAGGTTGGGGGCGCTGTAAACATTGTCGCCGTCATGATGAAGCTGAGTGGCTATTTTCCAGCCGTATTTTTCGGTATCGTTAAAATCAAATTTAACCGGGCGGCCATCCTGCCCTATCACCCACATAAAGGCGGCAGGCATATTGAGGTGGGCATGGCTTAAGTCTATACTGGCATAGGTGCCATCGGTATAGTTGCCAAACAAGGTGTAGCTTATTTTTACTACCTGTTCATGATCAGGTATTTCATATACATCGCCTTCCAGTTGCTTTACAGCGAGCGGGGTGCCGTTTACATCGTAAGCCTTAATATTGTACACATTTTTACCAAACTCGTGCGTAGCATACCGCCCGGGCGACGACCGGCTCATACGCACCTTTAATATATTGGGCGCATCAGGTACAGTCATTTCTATTTCTACCTCATGATGAGCAGCATTGGGAAAAGATACCTTATAATAAATGGCTTTAGATGCCGGCTGAGCAAAGGAAACGGCAGTCAGCATCAAGGCAGCTGCCGTTAAACTGATTTTTTTCATGAGTACTGATTTTTCAGCGCTCAAAATACAAGTTAATTGGTAATTGCATCAATACCCTGATACAATTTACTTATTTTATAACTGCCGGCACTTTCTGCGCCTTATCAATCATAAGTATGATGCTCCAGATCATATTCTGATTGGGCATTAATAATCCTTTTTCGCTGTTCAACATCAACATCCAGGTGATGGTCAAAGGTTTTATCAGTTACGGCTATATCCCGGTCGCGGTCGCGGTCGGCATAATAGATATTGGCATCCGCAATGCGCGCTGTGGCAACATCATACGGGCCGCGGGGCGACATCAGCTTTACCAGAACCGGCAGGCACTCAAACAAAATGAACAGATAAGCAATAAATGATTCGGCCATGTAAGTATCAACATCCCGCTTGCCGTCACTATTAAAGGCCAGCTGGCCCAAAGCCCAGTTACGGTCGGCAAAGCCGGCAATATTAGCCAGGCTGTCCAGCTGATGGTCGGTGTACAGCCGGGTATTATTCAACCCCTCAAAATCCTTGCGCTGAGCCAGATACTGATCCATTTTGTTCAAATCACTGGTCACCGTTTGCAGGCGGCCCTGTTTTTCATCTAATACCGCCTCCTGCCTTTTGGCATTGGTGCCGTAACCTACCTCACCCGAGGTTTGGTCGGTTTTGCTGCCAAATACTTCTTCATTCAGCTGAACGCGCGAGCGGTTAATGTCGCGCTCCAACGAGTCCTTTTCTTTTTTCAGGTCCGCATTCCTGGCCATTTCCATGGCGTATTTCTGATTATATGTTTTTTGCAGGGTATCAATTTTGCGGTTTTGGCCCTTTAAATAAGAGGCCTTTAATTTCTGGCGTATTTCTTTGTCAAAAATCTTCAGTTCCAGCGGCCGCGATATAACGATACCAATCATGATGGCCAGCAGGATACGGGGCGAAGCCTGCAATATTTGCTGGTTGGTGCTGCCCTGCTTATTGATACTGCCTACAATATAACGATCCATGTTAAAGATGGCCAGCCCCCAGATGATGCCAAACAGCATAGCAAACCCCACGGCCAGCGGATTGCCGCTAAAAACAAAGTACATGGCGTAACCGCCCGAAAGCGAGGCAAACAATGCCGTAAAAAATATAGTGGCGCCGATACCTACATATTTGTTGTGCTCAACAGGGTATTTTTTTAAGGTGTCTACATGCGCTCCTGAACAAAACCAAAAGAAGCGGTTAATTTTCTTCATCTACAAATATAAACTTAAGTGCTTGTTTATTAGAACGCCCGGAGCACCTGAATGTTACAGCAATAACTCCACAATTTTAGAGATGCAAGATGCTGATTAATAATAACACCGATGCGTTAATCAGCAACCGGTCAAAAAATCCCGCCTCCGGCAGCTTGCATCTATCACTTAAAAAAACATTACCTTTGATTAATAATTACAAACAATTGCTATGAAAGAAATAACCGTACAGGAGTTGCAGCACTGGAAAGAAGAAGGCAAGGACTTTCAGCTGGTGGATGTACGCGAAGATTTTGAGTATGAAATGTCGAACCTGGGCGGAGAGCTGATTCCGCTGGGAGGTATATTGATTGAGAGCGATAAAATTGATAAGAACAAACCGGTGGTATTAATGTGCCGCAGCGGCCGCCGCAGCGCCGCTGCATTGACACAACTGGAGCAGCGGGGCTTTAATAACCTGTATAACCTGCAGGGCGGCATTTTAGCCTGGGCAGAAGAGGTTGACCCTACGATGAGCGTTTATTAAATTATGGTTAAAAAGGTAGGACTAAATGTACTTTACAATATAGGCATTTTCATTGCCCTGTTCTTTGTATATATTGGCATTGAGCATCATCACTTTTTTTACATTGCGGGTGCAGTATTCGTAGGCACCATATTCGTTTTGCTGAAGATAAAACTGCTTAAGGAGGTGAAAGCCATGCAGAGGCCGGTACCGCAGCCGCCTGCTGCCAAAAAAACCAGGAAAACATCTGCAAAATAACCGGTGCTTTTCTCAATGCAATCCTGTACATCAGCCCTGTGTAATAACCTGCAAGCATGCCCTTTTATCCGCTGAAAAACAGTATCTTTAAGCTATGTTTATAGCGATTACAGGAGTAATTATTCTTATTGCCGGTATGGTGCTCAGGCGTTCGCCGGAGCCGGCCGGTCGTTTCGGCGGCACCATCTTTACCGTGGGCATTGCCGTTTTTGTATTAGGGCTGTTATTGTCGGCCTTTACCACCATCAGCCCGGGTAAGGTAGGTGTGCAAACGCTGTTCGGCAAGGTGCAGGACCAGGTATTAACCAGCGGGCTGCACATCATTAACCCTCTGGTGGATGTTACCGACTTTAACATTCAGACACAAAATTACACCATGAGCGCTGTGCACAATGAGGGTGATGTACAGGGCGACGATGCCATCCGCGTGCTATCTTCCGATGGCTTGGAGGTAACGATTGATTTATCGGTACTGTACAAGGTAACACCCGACAGAGCGCCGTTTATATATCAGAATATCGGCGAGGATTATACCAACAAAATTGTACGCCCGATAGCCCGTACTGCCATACGTGATAATGCGGTTAACTATGCTGCCGTTGATTTATACTCTACCAAACGTGAGGAATTTCAGCACAAAATTAACCAGACCATTGCCGATAACTTTGCCAAAAACGGCCTGGAGGTACAGCAGATACTGGTACGCAACATCAGCCTGCCGGTTTCTGTAAGAAATAGTATTGAATCAAAAATCAATGCGGAGCAGGACGCCCAGAAAATGCAGTTTGTGTTACAGAAAGAACGCCAGGAAGCCGACCGCAAGCGGGTGGAAGCTCAGGGCATTGCCGATTACCAGCGCATTATTGCCACCAACCTGACTGATAAGCAGCTTCAGTATCAAAGTATTATTGCTCAGCAGGCCATTGCCACCTCGGCCAATGCGAAAGTGATTATTATGGGCAACGGAAAGGCGCCGGTAATTTTGAGTGATAAGTAATGGCAGCACCTTTTTATTTTTTAAAGAATCACTAAGCAATGGCCTGCCTAATATTTAAAATTAATTTCTGGCCGTAAGCCTTGTTTAACAGCTTATTGCATTAAAAATTGTTTTTCCACATCATGCTCTCTACCGGGCGGGTGGTTGGGTTGTTATATTTAGCATCGCCCTTTGTATTGTACAGCTTGTCAATCTCGCCCTCCACCGCAAAATATATAAGCTGGCCGATAGGCATACCGGCATATATCTTTACCGGCTGTGCCACGGATATTTCAAGCGTCCAGGTGTTGCAAAAACCTACATCACCCTTGCCTGCCGTAGCATGAATATCAATTCCTAATCTGCCTGTGCTCGATTTGCCTTCCAGAAAGGGTACGTGCTTATGCGTTTCCGTATATTCAACCGTTACACCCAGGTACAAGGTACCCGGCTGCAGCACAAAGCCCTCTTTGGGTATTTCAAAGTGTTCAATTTCATTGTGCTGCCTGGCATCAAGCACCCGGTTACGATAGGTGGCCAGGTGCTTGCTCAGGTGTACATCATAGGAGTTGGTGCCAAGGCAATCGGGCCGGAAAGGCTCAATGATGATGGTTCCCTTCTCAATTTCCTGCAGAATGCGCTTATCTGATAAAATCATAAAATGTTCCGGGCTTTCCGGGGGCATAAAATTAAATTTATTTGGTTTAATTTTGCCATCCGTTTACAAATTACCCTATGGCCTTGGCGTTTACCAAACAACTGGATGATGACACTGAATTCTCCGTATGGAAAATTGAGGAGAAAGCCCATGAGTTATACCGGCAGCTGCAGCTCAACAACCAGGAGAAGGCTTATGTGGAGCAACTGAGCAACGGCAAACGCCACCTGCATTGGCTGGGCACCCGCGTATTGCTGCGCCGTATGCTGCGCACCGATGATTATATTAACTGTAAGGTAGATGCCTATGGCAAACCTTACCTTGTTGATTTGCCCTACCACATTTCGCTTAGTCATTCTTTTGATTATGCAGCAGTAATGATTAGCAAAAGCCGACCCGTAGGTATTGATATTGAGCAGATTAAGGAAAAAGTTGAGCGCATAGCCGTTAAGTTTTTAAGGCCCGCTGAATTAAGTTTTATTGATGATGCACACCGCATACCACACCTGTATGCCTGCTGGTGCGCCAAGGAGGCTATTTACAAATGCAATGGCCGCAAGGAGGTTTCTTTTTTAGATCATATCCATTTGAAGCCTTTCCGGTTTATGCCTGAGGGAAGTCTGCAGGCTGGCTTGCAAAAGGATAAATTAAATTTAGATTACCGGGTTAATTACCTGCAGTTTGAGGATTATATGATCGGATACGTTAAGGGATAAATGAAAAACAAAAAAGTAACAGTACATGATTGGGGCCTGATTGATTATCAGCAAGCCTGGAACCGGCAGGAAACCCTGTTTGCCGATACCGTAAAAATGAAAACGGATATGCGCAACGGCCTGCTTGATGCCGCCGCCCCCACATTTAATCATCTCATTTTTTGCGAGCATCCTCACGTATATACTTTAGGTAAAAGCGGCAAGCCGGAACATCTGTTACTGGACGAAGCCGGGCTCCAAAAAAAACAGGCTGCTTATCATCCTATTAACCGCGGCGGCGATATTACCTACCACGGGCCGGGCCAACTGGTAAGTTACCCGATATTGGATTTGGACAATTTTTTCACTGACATTCATCTGTACCTGCGTACCTTAGAAGAAGCGGTAATACTAACTATGGCGGATTATGGCTTGCAGGGCGGCCGCTATCCCGGCTATACCGGCGTCTGGCTGGATGCCGATAATGACAAGGCCAGGAAAATATGTGCTATGGGCGTACGCTGCAGCCGCTGGGTAACCATGCACGGGCTGGCTTTCAATATAAACACAGATCTGGATTATTTTAAACATATTGTACCCTGCGGCATAGACGATAAGGATGTTACCTCTATGCAGCGGGAACTTGGCCATGCTGTTGACCTGAAGGAAATACAGCACATTCTCCGGCGCCACATCTTTACATTATTTGGTATGGAATTGGAAAATTAAGGATACAAGCAGCAATAATTACATTGTCAATAGCAGCTTGCCTTACAGCTTTATGAATACAACTGAAATAACCGAGGTAGCTGATGCTGCAAAGCCTGGCAGCATCAGCTACCTCGCCCTGGGCGATTCCTATACCATTGGTGAGGCAGTAAACCTATCTTCATCTTTTCCCTATCAGCTGGTAAGCGCCTTGAAGGCCGAGTATCCTGCCATGGCCGCGCCTGTTATTATTGCCCGCACCGGCTGGCGGACGGATGAGCTGATTGCCGCTATTGAAGCTGCCGGCATCACCCGCAAGTTTGATTATGTTACGCTGCTTATCGGCGTAAATAACCAGTACCAGGGCAGAAGCATTGCTGCTTATCGTGCTGATTTCATTCATCTGCTGCAAACGGCTGTTCACTATGCCAATGGTAATGCTCAAAGGGCATTTGTGATCTCCGTTCCCGATTGGGGAGTTACGCCTTATGCCGCCGGCCGGGACCGGGCCGGTATTACCATGCAGATTGACCAGTTCAATGCCATTAACCGCAGCGAAGCCCAGAGGGCTGGTGTCAGCTATATTAACATTACTGATTTGTCGCGCCAGGCTGCTGTAAACCCTTCATTAATTGCGCCCGATGGCCTGCACCCCTCTGCAGCTATGTATGAGCTATGGGTGCATCAGCGGATTCTCAGGACTGTAGAACTCAGCCTGAAACAGGCTATATAATACCTGTAATATGGCATATCCATTGTTGACAGCATATCTGCCTTGCATTGCTTTAAATAAATTTTGCCCGCGTTGCCCTGAACCTTTGTAACAATCATTTGTTAATTAAATAATTTCATGAAAGACGCCAGATTAATGGATGTTGTTTTTTTATTTTTACTGCGTTAGATTTTAATTCTTAATGAGCGTTCCGGACTATTTTTTGAGCGACAAGCAAATTATCAATGTATTAGCCTTAACGCAGGTAGCCACAGCCATACATATAACTGAAGATGCCATTATACAAACCGCTAATCAGGCTATGCTGCGCATCTGGGGTAAGGACGACAGTGTTATCGGCAAGTCACTTGAGGAGGCCCTGCCCGAATTAAAGGGACAGCCCTTTATTGATTTATTCAAAAGGGTATGGAATGAGGGCTTAACCATTTCAGGTACGGATACTCCGGCCGACCTGCTTATTAACGGGCAATTAGCCACCTATTACTTTGATTTTGAATACCGGGCGGTAAAAGATGATGCAGGCAGAGTTTACTGCATTTTGCATACCGCCACAGATGTTACCGACAGGGTAATGGGCCGGCAGGCAATAGAACAGGCTGAACAGCAACAGGCGGCCTATGAGCGCGAACAGGCGTTGAATGAAGAGCTGGCATCATCAAATGAAGAATTAAACGCTATTAATGAGGAATTGTACCAAAGCCAGCACAGCCTTTACCTGCTTAATAATGAGCTTGAGGGCCGGGTAGCAGCACGTACCAAAGATTTGTATGAGAGCCAAACCCGCCTGCAAAACATCCTGGATACGATGGCTGAGGGACTGGCTATTGTTGATAAGGATGGGCGGATTACCTATATGAACCCCGCCGGGCTCCGTATAGTGGGTTTCAGCATGGACGAAATCACTACACGCACCTATAACGACCGTAAATGGCAAAATACGCGTTTAGATGGTTCATCTATGCCAAAGGAGGAGCATCCTTTGGCCATTATGATGGCAACCGGTAAAACCGTTAGCAGCCATGAAGTGGGTATAAAGCTGCCCGGCTCCGATGAAGTTTTCTATCTGTCGGTTACGGCAGCCCCGTTACTGGACGAGCAAGGCAATATAACCGGCGGCATCAGCACATTTATGGATGTAACCCGGCGGCGTAAGGAGATTCAGGTGAACCAGGACCTCAACGATCAGCTATCAGCGATTAATGAAGAACTGACGGCTTCCAATGAGGAGGCCAGGGCTGCCAATGAAGAATTAAGATTAGTCAATGATGAGCTGCATCTGGCACAAACAAACCTGCTTGCCTCAGCCAGCCAGTTAGCAAAAAGCGAAGAAACACTGCGCTTAGCCGTTGAATCGGCCCGGATAGGCACCTGGTACACTAAACCAGACACCAATCTGCTTGAATATAATAATATGCTGGCTACTATATTTGGCTATGAAGGCAACGCTGTAATGACTTATGATCAGGTCATCGGGCAGATTACTGACGACTTGCGGGATATAATTGTTAAAGAAATGAGACAAGCTGCTGCTGATTATAGCAATTATGATATTACCTGTTCACTGCACCGGTTTAATGATAACAAGCTGATATGGATCCGTTCATTAGGTAAGGCCAACAGAACTTCTGAAGGCAGCACTTTATTTTCGGGCGTTATTATAGATATTACCGAGCAGAAGCAGGATGAGCAGCGCAAGAATGATTTTATCGGCATGGCCAGCCACGAGTTAAAAACGCCGCTTACCTCACTTAACGGCTACCTGCAGATGTTGCAGGGCAGGGCCAACAAGGCCGGCGACGCCTTCACTGGCAGCGCACTTGCCAAATCAGTTAATCAGATAAAAAAGATGACTACGCTCATCAATGGTTTTCTGAATGTATCACGGCTGGAATCGGGTAAAATTAACATTGACCGGCAGCTTTTTGATATGGCCGTGCTGATAAAGGAGGTTGAAGAGGAAACGCTCACCATGATATTTTCCCATCGCATTGTATTTCATCCGGTAGAAACCACATTTGTTAATGTAGATCAGGATAAGATCGGGCAGGTTATTAATAACTTTATCAGCAACGCTGTTAAGTATTCACCAACCGGCAGTACCATTAATATAGCCTGTGTAACTATGGGCCGCAATGCCCAGGTAAGCGTAAGCGATGAGGGCATGGGTATCAGTTCGCACGATATTGATAAGCTGTTCGATCGTTATTACCGGGTGGAAGGGCAGCAGATGAAGTCAATCTCAGGCTTTGGCATTGGCCTTTACCTGTGCAAAGAAATCATTGAGCGGCACGACGGAAGAATATGGGTGGAAAGCGAACTGGGCAAAGGCTCAACCTTTCATTTTAGCTTACCCCTCGCTTAATTCAATCTAAAGTCATCAGGATTTAGTTTTACGGTTGCAATCAGTTTAATTATTACCCTGAAACATCAGCACCTGTCTCTTTGCGCTAACATTCAGGTAAACTGATTGGGATGTTGATGGCCAAGCCGCCATCTGAAGTTTCCTTGTACTTCGAGTTCATATCCAGGGCAGTTTGCCACATGGTTTTCACAACGGCATCCAGGCTTACCCTTGCATGGTCGGGATTGGTTTGCAAGGCCAGCTGCGAGGCAGTAATTGCCTTAATGGCGCCCATCGTATTACGTTCGATGCAGGGCACCTGCACCAGGCCGCCGATAGGGTCGCAGGTCATGCCCAGATGGTGCTCCATGGCAATTTCTGCCGCCATCAGTACCTGCCTTTGCGAACCGCCCATACACTCCGTAAGCGCTGCTGCCGCCATGGCGGATGATACCCCGATTTCCGCCTGGCAGCCGCCCATAGCTGCTGATATGGTAGCACCTTTCTTAAAAATGCTGCCGATTTCAGAAGCGGTTGATAAAAACCGGATGATCTGCTGCGTTGAATAACCATTGCAAAAGGCTATATAATACAGCAGTACAGCCGGAATTACGCCTGCAGCGCCATTGGTCGGGGCGGTTACCACGCGCCCGAACGAGGCGTTTTCCTCATTCACGGCCAGCGCAAAACAGCTTACCCAATCTAATATATTCTTAAAGCCGTCGCCCGTTTCACGGATAGCGGCAATCCATTCATCAAAGTTCCGGTAGCTGATGTCTTTAATCAGCTTTTTATTCAGGCCTGCAGCCCGGCGGGCTACGTTAAGGCCGCCGGGCAGGTAACCTGTGGTATGGCAGCCCCGGTAAGCACACTCTCGCATCACCTGGAAAATTTCCATTATGCCGGCCTGCGTTTGCTGTTCGGTACGCCAGGCCTGCTCGTTCTCCATAACTACCTCTGATATTTTTAAACCTGTTTTACGGCACCAATGCAGCAACTCAGCCGCATTTTCCACAGGGAAAGGCAAGTCAGCTTCCGGACGAACATTAGCCTGGCCGCCCTCGCTTACCACAAAGCCACCGCCTACAGAGTAGTAGGTTTCTGATATGGCCCGTTCACCGGCCAGCAGCGCCTGAAATGTTACGGCATTGGGATGATAAGGCAGGCTTTCATTAAAAAGAAAGAGCAAATCATCTGCATATGAAAACTCTATTTCATGAATGCCGCCCAGCACCAGCCGGTGCAAACTTTTAATCTGGTCAGTTTTATAAACTACCCGGCTAACATCAAAGGTGACCGGGTCATCGCCGCTGAGGCCCAGCAGCATGGCAATATCAGTACCGTGCCCCTTACCGGTTTTGGCCAGGGAGCCATAGAGCAGTATCTGTATGCCGGTAACCTGGTACAGCAGCTGCCGTTCGGTTAGCAGCTGTACAAACTGCTGAGCCGCGCGCCAGGGACCCAGCGTATGTGAACTTGACGGACCTATACCTATTTTGAAAATATCAAATACTGAAATTTGTTCCTTTTGCATTACAGCAAAGTTACATGGTTAAATTCCAATTCAATCATGGCCATCTTTTTTAACTTGCAGGATCAGGTAATTACAGTTGCAGCAAAACTATATATAAGGTGCAGGATAATAATGCCTATGGGCGGTAATACCCGTTACATGCCGGGCAATTTGATCCCCCCTGCCTTTAAATCTTTTACAATCTGCTCTTGTAATGTTAATTTAACCTTGAGAAAGTTTTGGGGATTTACCCATACACGAGCAGTGAAACGAATGCCATCCGGCTCCAGCAGCTTTATACCGATAAAGCGCTGCGGATCGGTTAATATATTTTGCGTATTGCTTATGGAACTGTTCATTATTTTTTCCACTTCGTCAACATCCACAGCGTAGCTTAATTTAATTTCCACGTCGAGCCGACGGCTACCCTCCCGGCTTACATTAACGATAACTTCATTAAACAGTTTTCCATTAGGAATAATCACTGTCCGGTTATCATAAGTTAAGAGAACGGTATAAAATATCTGTATAGAGGTAACTACGCCATCCTGCCCCTGCGCTATAATATTGTCGCCCAGTTCAAACGGCCTCAACAGCAGGATGAGCACGCCGCCGGCAAAGTTTTGTAAAGTGCCCGACAACGCCAAGCCTGCCGCGACGCCAAAAGCGCCGATAACCGTAGTAAATATGGTTATCGGGATGCCGATAATCTGTATTACTGCAATAATCAGCAATACGTTTAATGCGGTGATGGATAAGCTGAGAAGAAATGGTTGTAATGAGGAATGGACCTGATTGCGGTCCATATGCTTTCTGATATTCTTTTTGAGTATTTTGATTAACCATAGCCCGATAAATAATACGAATATTCCAACTATTACTTTCAGACCGTTAATCAGAAGCCAATTGTAGGCAGTTCTGTAAAACGATTGCAAATCCATAATCAATATTACAAATCTGCATCTGTCATGTTTTACGACATGAAGCTATGTATAATACCAGGGCCGTTAACTGCCACCCACTCAATTATTTTTGATTGCAGCTGTTTCTTATTTTGAAGGAGGTGTTTCATGATATGTGCTGATATTCAAATGCCGTGCCTTTATGGCGCTTATTTAAATATTAATACAAATATGCATTAAAATATTACACGTTTCAACATCAATCAATCAATTGATTAACAAAATATGGCATGTTGACACAATAATGACGCAGTGTATAGTACAGAAAGCAGAAAGGGCTGTATGCAATTGCATACAGCCCTTTCCATATGTATAAAAATAGTATTACATCATACCACCCATACCGCCGCCCATAGGAGGCATACCAGCTGCACCCTTTTCTTCTTCAGGATCATCGGCCAGTACACATTCAGTGGTCAGCAACATAGCTGCAATAGAAGCTGCATTTTCTAAAGCTACACGGCCTACCTTGGTAGGGTCAATTACACCAGCGCCAATTAAATTTTCATAAACATTGGTGCGTGCATTGTAACCATAGTCAGCAGTGCCTTCTTTTACCTTCTGCACTACAATGGAACCTTCAATGCCTGCGTTTTCGCAAATCTGGCGTAAAGGCTCTTCAATAGCACGGCGGATAATCTGAATACCGGTATTTTCATCATCGTTAGCACCCTTAAGGTCAGTTAAGGCTTCAACCGCACGGATAAAGGCAACACCACCACCGGCTACAATACCTTCTTCAACCGCTGCACGGGTTGCATGTAAAGCATCGTCAACGCGATCTTTCTTTTCTTTCATTTCAACTTCGGTTGCTGCGCCAACATACAGTACGGCAACACCGCCTGATAATTTGGCTAAACGCTCCTGCAGTTTCTCTTTATCATAGTCAGAAGTAGTAGTTTCAATCTGAGCTTTGATCTGGTTAACACGGCCCTTAATCTCATCTGAGCTTCCGGCACCGTTAATCACTGTAGTATTGTCTTTATCTACTACAATTTTTTCGGCAGTACCTAAGTAGGATAAATCAGCATTTTCCAGTTTGTAACCTCTTTCTTCCGAAATTACAATCCCACCAGTCAGGATAGCAATATCTTCCAGCATGGCCTTGCGGCGGTCGCCAAAGCCCGGAGCCTTAACGGCAGCTACTTTTAGTGAACCACGTATTTTGTTAACTACCAGTGTAGCCAAAGCTTCACCGTCTAAATCTTCCGCAATAATTAACAGCGGCTTGCCGGTTTGCACTTGTTTTTCCAGTATCGGCAGCAATTCCTTCATGGAAGAAATCTTCTTGTCATAGATCAGGATGTAAGGGTTATCCAGCTCTACTTCCATTTTGTCGGTATTGGTTACAAAGTACGGAGAAAGGTAGCCACGGTCAAACTGCATACCTTCCACTGTTTTTACTTCAGTTTCGGTACCTTTGGCTTCTTCAACGGTAATTACACCATCTTTACCCACCTTAGCCATTGCATCAGCTATCAATGTACCAATTACTTCATCGTTATTGGCTGAAATAGAGGCTACCTGCTTGATCTTATTATTATCAGAGCCTACAGTTTGCGACTGGCCCTGCAGGTTTGCAACTACGGCTGCAACTGCTTTGTCAATACCGCGTTTCAAATCCATAGGGTTTGCGCCGGCGGCCACGTTTTTAATACCTGCGGTTACAATAGCCTGAGCCAAAACGGTAGCTGTGGTTGTACCATCACCTGCAATATCAGCAGTTTTAGACGCTACTTCCTTCACCATCTGGGCACCCATGTTCTCCAGAGAATCTTTCAGTTCAATTTCCTTAGCTACGGTAACACCATCCTTGGTGATTGCCGGTGAACCGAATTTTTTATCAATAATTACATTACGCCCTTTAGGGCCTAAAGTTACTTTAACCGCATTGGCTAAAATATCAACACCGCGCTTTAATGAGTCGCGGGCTTCAACATTATATCTTACTACTTTTGCCATCTTTTTAATTATAGAATGAGTGTTTTTAAATGAGCGAATGAAAATCTGTTTACTGCAAAGTTATCTCATTCAACCCTGTATAATTTATAATACCGCGTAGATATCAGATTCACGCATGATCAGGTATTCCTTACCCTCGTAGGTGATTTCAGTGCCTGAATATTTTCCGTATAAAACCTTGTCGCCTGCTTTAACAGTAAGAGGCTCATCTTTTTTACCTTCGCCTACAGCAACTACTGTGCCTTGCTGTGGCTTTTCCTTGGCGGTGTCAGGAATAAAGATACCTGATGCGGTTTTTTCTTCGGCAGGAGCGGCTTCTACCACAACCCTGTCTCCAATAGGCTTAATGTTTATTGACATAATTATAAATTAGTGAATATAAAAAGTTTTAATTTTCGATTGCATTTGCACAGCAATTGTGCCAATAACAGGCTATGCCCTCAATTGACAGTTTATTACTGTTGTATTGTCATACTTGTGTTAAACGGTCACTTACGCTTAATAATAACTTAACCCGCCCGTGCCATCATGGCAGCCGGCATTTTTATAAAAAAAGGCTCTGAAATTACTCAAAGCCTTCTTTATAAAAATTGCAGTTTATTTCTTTTTGCTGTTATCGGCAGGTTTGGCAGCAGCCGGTAAATTCAGGGGAGCAGTACTTACAGGTGCGGTAGGCTTGGATGCTTTTTGTATCTGATCGCGGTATTCAGAACCCGGAGCAGCTGTAACAGGGCCGCTTTTTACCGCTACATTAATGGCTAATGAAAGTACCATCAGGGTAATAGCCAATACCCAAGTGCCTTTTTCCAATATATCGCCGGTTTTTTGCACACCCAGCAGCTGAGAGGAGCTTGAAAAGTTTGAAGACAAGCCGCCGCCTTTAGGATTTTGCACCAATACGATGATACCTAACAGCACACATACCAAAATGGCTAATATGAGTAATACGATGTACATAATATTTTATATTAATTAATTTTCTTCTGTAGCTGAGTGATCTGGCCGGCAAAGTAACTGCTTTTTTCCGGATATTTCAACATTAATTTTTGATAAGCGCCTATGGCCTTTGTGTACAGCATCTGGTCAACGTAAATGCGGACCAGTGTTTCAGTAATGATTTCATCCTGATCAACGGCGCTCTTTTGGGCCTTGTTTTCGGTACCCAGTTTTTCACTGCTGGGCGGCTTAATGTGGGGTTCTTCCTGAATAAAGCGTTCAATCAGCTGATTTTCCTTGCTGCGCATATCAAACTCCATAGTTTGGGCAACTGCCGGCTCAAAACCCTTAACCGGGTTATCATGAAATATATTTTCAATATATTGATGCTGCAGTTTATCATTTACCGCCGGAGCAGCGGCAGGCTGCTGAACAGTTGCTTCGGGCTTTGCATAAGGCTGATAAATGCCGGCATGTTCGCGCCTTGTTTTATCCAGCCACCACATGAAACTATAGGGCATCTTTTCATCATGATACCTGGAAACATCATTATTTTCCTGAATGCCGTCATCCTGCACACCAGCTTCCATTGCAGCTTTGGCAACAGGCAGGCTATGAGCATTATGATCAGTAACCGGTTCGGCCCTGTTACGGTCGCGGAAAGCCTGATCAAAAATAAAATAATCAGTAGCGGCAATATTTTCAATAATCAGTTTTTCGGCAACAATGTCTTCGGCATGGGGTGCAATAGATTCAAGGGTTTTAGCTTCCTGCTCAATCACTGCTGCTGCGGGTTCATGATTGAAAGATTCCGGTGCCGTATCTTCCTGTAAATTCAGAACATCAACGTGGTCAGCAGGCCGGAATTCTGACTGATGACCGGCTGTTTCAGCATCCGGCAGGGTTCTGTTGGTTTCATCTTCTGCACGAACATCCGGCAGAGCGCTTTCCTCAATTGTATCCCCCGCCGGTTGTACCTTATCAGTATGAACAGGTACTTCCGGCTGCGGTAAACCACTATCAAAAATCCCCTGTTCTTCTATAACTGGTTCATGGGCAGGCAACTGCGCCGGTACAATATCAGCCGGCATATGGTTACCGGCTTCATCATCACTGGCCTGAGCGGCGGCGCTTTCAACTTCAGCCGGAACATAAATAGCTTCCGGCATTGCTTCAGGTGCCGGCATTACCGGCCAGCTAACCTGCGCAAATACAATATCTTCAATACCTACAATTTCCTCATAAATTTCATCGTCCTGGCTGCCGGCAGCGCCCTCCGGCATTATCACTGCTTCCTGCTGTAATGTATTGGTTTGTACCGCATCAGCTTCAGGGTCAGTTTCTGCATTCTCAAGGACGGCCTCGGCGTGCCGATGCTCTTCTTCGGTTGTTTCAAGAGGCACAGGCATAAGCAGTTCTGTACTGGCTACGTCTTCCGGCTCTGCGGTTACTTCACCGGCAGTTAAGTTTGATGCAGCAGCTTCTTCGTCCGCATTAGCATTTTCAGGCTCCGGTTCAGGAGTTTTTTCTGGCACGGCTATAGCACCAGTATATCCGGCAGGCGCTGCCACAATGTTATCGAATGCTTTGTTAACAATGATCTGTTCATCAGCAACAGCAGGCAAAGCTGATGGATGATGGGCTAATTTATACAGGGCGGCGCTGTTTAAGTACAGGGCCGATTTTTGCAGCGCACCGCGGTTAATTATACAGGCATAAAGCGCCTGCAACAAGCCGCTTTGCGGATACTGTTTAATCAGCTCCTGCAAATGGCCGGATGCAGGATTATCTGCGCCCGGCGGGTTATCCAGTAACTGCTGTAAAAATGAGGCTTGTGTTATATTTCCGTCCTGTTCCATGATAATGCGCGGTTGAAGCTACGAATTGCTTACCAATTTGCAAATGCCCGGTTGAAAATATCTTCGGTCAGCTGCTGGTTGATCCTTGCAATCAGGGTCTGCTCCTGCGAGGCCAAGTCGCCGGTAAAATCGGCATAGCGGGTGAAGCTCTGCTCAAAATTGAGCTTTTTGTCGTCCTTATTTACATACTTTACATTTACCGTGATAGACAACCGGGTGGAGCTGGCAATAGGCGCCACATTGTTATTGGTAGCCTGCACGGCTACCGGCGCAATACCATAACTGGTGATGGCCCCCGTCATGCTCCCGTCTGATTCCACATCCTGGGTAATGGCCAGCCGGGTCTGTGAGCGGATACGATCCTTAAGCGCCTCAGTAAAAGCCTGGCTCAGATTGCTGACTACCAGCGGAGCCGTATTCTCAAAATAGCCCACGTACACATTTTTCATTTTTATAGGTATAGAGGCTCCGCTCAGCGTTACCGAACAGGAGGAACACAGGCAAACCAGCCCCATCACCATCAGTACAATTCCGTTTAGTTTTTTCATGAATACCCTACAGGTTTAACTCTTTTATCTTGCGGTACAAGGTACGCTCCGATATTCCCAGTTCGTTTGCGGCCAGCTTGCGCTTGCCCTTATGCTTTTTGAGCGCCTTGCGGATCAGGTCCGATTCCTTTTCTACCAATGATAACGACTCTTCTACCTCTTCCGCATGGTGGGTGATGAAATTATCGTTATTATGCTGCACATGGGCCTGTACCGGAGGCTGTTGTATGGTTAGCTGCGGTTCATGATGTGCCGGCAACTCCAGGTCATGGTACAGGCTGTTTAGCGTTTGAGCATTGTTGCCTTTGTAACCGCCCGTTACACCGCCGTTCTCAATAATATCGGCCACGAGTTTTTTTAACTCCACCATATCGCGCTTCATGTCAAACAGCACTTTGTAAAGAATGTCGCGCTCTGAAAAATCCTCTTTGGGCTGATCTACACGCATAGGCAGGTTGCTCCGGCCGTTCTCATGCGGGATATAGGTAAGCAGGGTTTGGGCAGTAATAATACGGTCGCGCTCTAAAACGGCCAGTTGTTCGGCAATATTTTTCAGCTGCCGCACATTACCCGGCCAGGTATAGTTAATCAGTACCTGCTGCGCGCCTTCGTCAAGCTGCATGGCCGGGCTGCGGTACTTATCGGTAAAATCAGCCGAGAACTTACGGAACAGCAGGTAAATATCCTCCTTGCGGTCGCGCAGCGGCGGGATGCGCAGCGGTACGGTATTAAGCCGGTAATACAGGTCCTCGCGAAACTTGCCGGCCTTTACCGCTTCATAAACGTCAACATTGGTAGCAGCAATTACCCGTACATTGGTTTTTTCAACCTTGGAGGAGCCCACCCTGATAAACTGGCCCGATTCCAGCACCCGCAGCAGGCGGGCCTGTGTACCTAAAGGCATCTCTCCTATTTCATCCAGAAAGATAGTTCCGCCGTTTACAGTTTCAAAATAACCCTTGCGCTCGCCTACTGCGCCGGTATAAGCCCCCTTTTCATGACCGAATAACTCGGAGTCAATCGTACCTTCGGGAATGGCGCCGCAATTTACAGCAATAAACGGCCCGTGCTTGCGCGGACTTAACTGATGTATGATGTGCGAAAATGCTTCCTTTCCGCTGCCGCTTTCACCGGTAATCAGTACTGAGATATCAGTTGGCGCCACCTGGTTGGCAATATCTATGGCCCGGTTCAGCAGCGGCGAATGGCCGATGATACCGAAGCGCTGTTTAATTTCCTGTACGTCCATATTGTTTGTGGAGTTGAGAAGCAAGAAACAAGAAATAAGAGACAAGTATTTATTTGTCGCTCATTGCAAGTACATGCTCTCTGAATGAAAAAATCATTTTTTGAACTTTTTCAACTAAAAATAAGCACTATTCTAATTTTTGAGCATGGCCGTATTGCCTTCTTTTACAAATTAATAACTGCGTTTCCAGTTCATATGATGATGTTAAGGATGTGGAAAGGTATTCTGCTGTATGAGTTTTGGTTCTTTTACCAGAGCCCTCAGCAATATTTGAGGGTATTGAGTAAAAACACCTGTTGATTTGGTCAATCAGATTATAGCGTTCATTACTTGGCAGATCCTTGCAATAATCGTAAGTCAGATCAGTTAAATCCATTGATTTTTGCCATACTTTTAAGTTTTTAAAGTTATGTTTCACCCTTCACATTCTTGCCTCTTGTTTCTAACTTCTTGCCTCTATATAATTCTGCCTAACAACGTTGCTGTAGTGCATCTGTCAACCAGTACATTGGCATATTCACCGGGCTTGTAGTTGTCATTAACCGGAAAAACCACCATGGCATTCTGGTCACTGCGGCCGCAGTAATCCTGGTTTGATTTTTTAGAGAAGCCTTCAATCAGCACACGCTGTACCTGGCCCACCTGTTCCTGCAGGCGCAGGTGCGAGTGCTGCTGCTGTTTGGCAATCACTTCCTTGAGCCGCCGGCTTTTTACGGTTTCAGGTATATCATCAGGGTAACGTTTGGCGGCCAGTGTACCGGGGCGCTCAGAGTACGAGAACATGTAGGCAAAATCATACTGCACATAATCCATCATGCTCAGCGTCTCCTGATGCTCCTCCTCGGTTTCTGAGCAGAAACCTGTAATCACGTCCGTAGAAACGGCGCATCCCGGAACAATGCGGCGGATAGCATCTATGCGATCCATATACCACTCACGGTCATAAGTACGGTTCATCAGCTCCAGTACCCGGCTGTTACCCGATTGTACCGGCAGGTGAATGTATTTGCAAACGTTATCATGCTGTGCAATGGTATATAATACCTCATCCGTAATATCCTTTGGATGCGAAGTAGAGAAACGCACCCGCAACCCGGGGCTGATGGCAGCTACCAGTTTCAACAGGCGGGCAAAGTTTACTCCCTCCTCACCCCAATACTCTCTAACGGAGGTTAATTCGCTTGCTGTGCCGGTTTCTCTTGCTTCCATGGGAGCCGGGGCGGGGCTTTTCCATTTATAGGAATCTACATTCTGCCCCAGCAAGGTCACCTCGCGGTAGCCCTGGCTAAATAAATCACGGCACTCGTTCAGTATAGATTGCGGATCGCGGCTGCGTTCGCGGCCCCGGGTAAAAGGCACCACACAGAATGAGCACATGTTATCGCAGCCCCGCATAATGGATACGAAGGCATTAATACCATTACTGTTCAGCCTTACCGGGTTAATGTCTGCATAGGTTTCCTCACGAGATAGCAATACATTTACGGCTTTCTGGCCGCCGTCAACCTGCTCAATCAGATTGGGCAAATCGCGGTAGGCATCAGGGCCAACCACCACATCAACCAGCTTTTCCTCTTCTAAAAATTTAGCTTTCAGCCGCTCGGCCATGCAGCCCAGCACGCCTACTACCAAACCTGGATTTTTTATCTTGGCCACCGTAAATTCCTTTAACCGGTTGCGTACGCGCTGCTCGGCATTTTCCCGTATTGAACAGGTATTAATAAAAATCACATCGGCTGCCTTAAAATCATTCGTAGTTTCAAACCCCCGGTCAAGCAGGATAGAGGCTACAATTTCACTATCCGAAAAGTTCATGGCGCAGCCATAGCTTTCTATATAGAGCTTCCGGCCGTTGCTGTTATCTGTACTTTTTTCCAGCAGTAACGCCTCACCCTGCCTGCTTTCATCGTGTGTTTTGTCTGGAATAAGCAAATCCATCATCCGTTAAAAATTTTAGAGCAGCAAAAATACATAAAAATTTATTACAGAATGACAGTTTGGCAGCATAGCAATATAGCAGAGATGTAAGGTTTTACTTATAAATGTTACCAGGTGCATGATACTATATACATATGCTAACGTTAAAAACAGTAAAACCTTAATTGAATGAACGTTATTATACAATCAAATGCAAATTTTTATATTAGGAAAGTAAAATAATAATGAGCATATCCATAAGTTATGCATGTAAGTAAAAAGTAATTGTTAGCGCTGTAAATAATTAATGACTGTAAACATTTTAGGCTACTCCTGTAAAAAAAAGCTCTTTTATACGCTGCTTACTTTACTGGTAATTATTGTTGCCGCAGCTACTGTAATTAACCGGTACTGGTCGCCCGTGCTGGCAGCCGAGGTAAAGAGTACCCTGCTAACCAGTACCGACAGCCTGTACCATATTGATTTTACAGATGCCCGGCTGCACGTGCTGGAGGGTAAGCTCATTATTTACAACATTACCATCAGGCCCAATGCAGAGGTTTATAACCGTTTAAAAGCCAAAAACCTGGCTCCCAACAATACTTACGAGCTGCATATCAAAAAACTGGTACTTAAAAACATTCATCCGCTCAGCCTGTACTTCAGGCACCGGCTCAGCATCGGGCAGGTTATTGTGAGCGCCCCCGAACTGCATATTACTTATCAGCTTAACCACACCCATGATACCGTAGCGGCCGATACCCGCACCGCTTGGCAGCGCATTAAGCCCATGCTGAAATCTATCCATGTGGATGAAATTTCATTGAACGATATTAAATTCAGATATGATGATTACTCAGGCTTAAAGCTGAATATCTCTGAATTGAAGGAGATGAACATTACTGCCAAGGATTTATTGATTGACTCTGCCACGCAGCATGAAAAAGCGAGGTTTGCGCACTGCCATGAGGTTGTTGTAGAATTAAATAATTACCAGGGCTCATCAAAAAACGGCTTATACCGGTATCAGATCAAGTCCCTTACCTTTTCAACGCTTACCGCGCAGCTCAATGTTTATGGCTTAAGTTTGCTGCCGGTTACGCCTGAGGTTTTTTTTAAGAAAACCATGCATAACCGCTACTCCTTTTACTTAGACTCACTACAGGCTAATAACTTCGATTACCTGAACTATAATAAATATCACACCCTCAGCTGCTCGAACCTGATTTTAAGCAATGGCCGCCTGAATTTTACCAGCAATGCCGCCATTGATTCGGCCAGTAAAACAGATAAGCTGCAAAGTTTCCCGAATGTAGCCATTCATCATGCCCACAGCACCTTCCGGTTTGACTCGGTAGAACTGCACCGCATTGATGTTAACTTTGAGGCCTACAGCAGCCGCTCTAAAAAAACCGGCATTATCAGCTTTAACCGTACTTACGGCTTACTGCTCAACGTAACCTCAAACAGGGAAGTATTAGCTAAGAATAACTGGTGCTATGCCGACCTGACAACCTGGTTTATGAACACCGGCCGGCTGGATGCCCAGTTCAAATTTAATTTAACCGACAGCGCCAATACTTATAATTATCAGGGCAGCCTCGGGCCCATGAAGATGTCGGCTGTAAACCCGGCAATCAGGCCGCTGGCCATGATTGAATTAAAGTCGGGGCAATTGAACCGGCTCGATTTTAGCGTATCGGGCAACCGCAAATCATCTTCGGGCACGGTTCGTTTCCTGTACAATAACCTTAAGGTACATGTATTACGGCCCGATACGCTTAATGAGAAGTTTAAGCACCTTACACTGGCTACTATTTTTGCTAATGCCCTGGTAGTAAAGCACAATAACCCTGATACTACCGGCCTGCCTGCACGTACCTATAACGTAAATTATGTAAGGCCTAACAATGCAGGCTTTTTTAAAACGATATTTAAAACGCTGCTGCCCGGCATTAAAGCCAGCGCCGGTTACGATGCTGCCATGGAAAAAAAGGTAAAGGCTACCATAGCAGAACGCCGGCTGGCCAAACAGCAGCGAATGCTGCGAAAGGCGCTGAAAGGCAAGAAATATGCTAAGGGCCATTAGGCTCTCCGCTTTACCAAAGAAATTTTTTGTGCGATTGCTGTGCAGTGGGTTAAACTTGCTTTCTGTACATTGATGAGTCTTCTCCCTTTGGGGAAATACGTTTTATTGCAGCAGCAGCTTTAAATTAATACCAAAGTTGGTATAGGCGGTAGTAAAGGTAAGCGAGGTATAAGGCCGGGTGATATTGGAATCATAAAACAGGTTGAGATTAAAGCGCTGATTAATGATATAGTCAATAGAAGGGCGCACCGTAATATTCTGAGCGCCCGACGATATCTGAGCCGTTTGCACATCAGCCTGATAGATAAGGGTTTTGTTATCACGCAGGGCGAAATCGAGCTTGAAGTTTACATCATTGTTGGTTTTACCTGCCGACAGGCCAAAGGGCAGGCGCAGGTTACGGGTGTGGTAGCCAAAGCCGAACACCATGATATTTTCGTTTTGCTGCGATAACTGGCTGTTTAACAAGCTAAGGCTCAGGGTGCGGGCCTTCCGGTATTCGGCATTCATCGTCATGCTGTTTTTGAAGCGGATGTCAACGCCCAGCAATGGCACGAACTGCTCAAAAATGGTAACGGTGGTAAACTGATAAAAAGGCAAAAAGTCATTACTGGCATCGCGCACATTAACGCCGCCGTTGGCCTCCTGGTAACGGATCAGGCTGCTGTAGCTGCTTACACTGTAGGTTGAACGGTAGCCGTGGCGTAAATCAACGGCATCAAATATATCGCTTAAAAACGGCAGCCTGCTTAAACCATTATAGGTAATCTGCCAGTTGGGTATAGGGATGTTCGGAAAACTGTTCAGGCTGGATGATGCCGGATTTTTACCTGCGTAGGCAGCCAGAAAGGCGCCCGTCAGCACATCCTGCTGGCTGGCACTGTAGCCATCGGCATAACCGCCGGCCACACCTGCCGAGTTAGGGTTGCCGCGGCCCAGGCGCTGTGAAATAACAGCGCGGTCACTCAGTAATTTTTCAAAGGTGCCCGAAGTATTATCAACCCCGCTGATTTTTGAAAAAGCCGTAGCCAGCGACAGGAAGGATACACTGTAGTCGCCCGATGTTATGGGGCTCAGGTTTTGGAATGAATTGCTGGCCGGGTCAAATTTAAAGTTGGTAGAGTAATTGCGGTCCTGCGTTTTAAAAGCAATCAGTTCAATACGCAGGTTGCGCGTTGGCTCAATGATGCTGCGCAGATTCAGATTTTCATTCAGCGTGGTTGTATATAACTGATTTTGCAGGGTATCCGGGCTGATCCAGCCATGAGTGAGCGCCTTATAACGCAAATCGGCCTGGCTGCCCAATAAAAAGCCGATGCCGGGAGCGTTATAGTTCAAATCTTCACCGGCCAGATTGCTTTGCGGCAAATAACCTGGTATAAAAGTACCCTGGCTGCGGGTATAAGTTCCGCTGATGTTTTTTACGCTGGTGATGAGGCCTAATAAAAACTGCGCAGCAGTACCCTGCTGATTGTCCTTATTAGCCAGATTTTTAAAGATACTGAACTTGTTATATAAACCCGTAAAATTCAGCGTCGGGTTTAATTGTACGGTGCGCGAGTTCTGAATGGTATTGCCCACATTGTAAGTCGGATCATTGATGGCGAAAAGCGGCTGTGTCTGCCAGTTGAAATGTGTACTGTAGCGCGCAATAGCATTTACCCAATCCAGCCCCGGTATTTTACTGAACGGCACATTGTAGTTAAAGTTCAGGGTATGATTATAGTTGGTGGTGCGGCCCAGCCGTTTCAGGTTATCCCACAAGGTGTCGCGCTTTAATCCGTTAATGCGGCCTGCGGGCTCATCAACCACTGAGAGGTTGGTAGCATCAATATCCATCTGCAGCGATTTGGTTAAATTCCAGCCGATACCATAAACGCGGGTGATATTGAAGTTTTTGTTAAAGGTGGTAGGTATTGGGATAGAATTATTGGGGTCGTTATCGCGCAGGGTATTTTCTGAGTAAAAGCGGTCGAAATTAATCTGAAAATTTAACCGCGATGGCAGGATGCTGAAATTGATATCGCGGAACATGGTCAGCAAATTATTTTTGATGATTTTACTGAACGGGGTATAATAAGATGGCTGATTATTATAGTTGTAAGCCAGCGCCACATGATAGCTTTTTTCAAAATCGTTCAGCGTGATGAAGTCATGATGCACAAACTCTGTGTAGGCGTAGCTGGCATTCCAGTTTTGTATATCCCAGATATGGTTAGGTGCCGAAGGATTAGTTTTGGAGATGTGAATATTACTTAAATTCACGCTCTTGCGCCGGGTATAGTCCTCCGCTGCGTTCCTGATAGAATCGCGCTGATGACTGCTGGTCGCATTATCCAGCGTTTCCTTCAGCTTTACGTCGGGCGATGCCGGGTCGTATTCAGGTACGCTTACCTGCGAGGATACATTTACATACAACGGAATATGCACCCCGCTTTTCGCCGGAAAAAACTTACCTAATTCGGCGCTGGCAGCCACGTCAAGCGTTTGATTATCATTGAGCGTACGTTCTTCCATGCGCTGCTCCAAGCCGCCAAAGCCGGGTGTTGTTTTACTGCCGGCAATAGTGATATCTGCAAAGTCGGCCAGGTGCGTATTGAGCCTGGCTGTGGCTGCATAACCGCCCCTTTGCTCAAAATCTGTTAAGCGCAGCTCGTTAAACCAAACAATGCCCGATTTATCCAGCCCGTCATCTGTTGTATTGGTTTCGGCGTTGCCCCGGTAAGGGTTGCGTACACCCAGCATAATAGTGCGCAGCCGGCTCAGATCGGGCTGGCCCTTAATGGTAATTTTATTTACGCCTATAAAAACTGTATAAGGTACGGTAAGCGGCCAGGGCTGCCCGTTTAGCCTGGCATAATTGCGTTTTACCTTTGCCTGAGTCAGCAGGTCCAGTTCAATATCCATGCTGTTGGCATCCGGCCATATCAGGCTGGGGTCGGTAGTTCCGGGCTGAGTTATGGCAAGCGGTGTTTCATACTCATAATAATTGTCCTGATAATCTACCCCCAAACGTATAAAGGCATTCAGGTCGTTGTTTTTAAGCTGCGCACCTTCTGCATGAATGAACATCTGCAAATGTTTGTAATAGCGCAAGTCATTGTAAAACGTTTTGTAGGTAGCGCGCGAGTAGCCATCGCGCAGATTATTAACCGTTACCAGCAGTGATTGCTCATTGAGGTGGGTGCTGGTACGCAGGTTATTATAATCAAGCTGGCGTACAATGCCGGGCGGCACTACATAAGGTATCGGGCTGCGGTTACCATTGGCTTCAATATTCACCACCCCTACGTCAATAGTTGAGTTATCAATCGGGGGGTTGGTAATGGCCGGATCGGCAATGACCTTGTTAATATTATTTTCACTGTTATAGTTACGCCATTCGCCGCGCACCAGCTGCAGGGTAGCCATGCGCAATACAGCTGTATCGGCAAAATTGGTCATAAACATCCGGATGAAACGAATAGCCTTAAAATCCTGAATGTTGCCTACGGCTGATGAGTAGTTGGAGATAGGCACCCTGAACTGGTACCAGGTAACGCTCTTAGTAGTACCATCGGGCAGTTTTACCTGAGAGGTTACCTTGTCATTCACAAAATTCTTTCCTACTATCAGATCCTGCGGCCTGATGGATACCTTGTACTGAAAATACTGATCGTCGGTACTCATGGTATTGTCACGGTTAATATCCTCCCCGTCGGGCAGTGAAGTTGATGCTGAGGTGGCAATGCCTAAATCAGCCCTAGATTGCTCTGAGGTTTTGGAATTGCCTTCCGTACCGTTATAGCGACTGTAACGCTGCAAAATACCGGCCTTAGCCTGATCAAGTGCACTGCCCTGATAATACTGATAATCATCGGTTGAAGGGTCGGCCGCAAAAGCGGAAGCGGCTGCCGGGGCAAGTACGGTTTTGAGCTGCTGCACTATAGGGCCAAACTTGGTTTGCTCGTCGGCGCTGTTTAAACCATCCAAACCAATATCCTGCAGGCGGCGGGCATCGGCATTATTATCAAAGGCATTCACTACGGGCTGCAGTTTGGGTACCCGGCCCCAGGCGGTTTCATCAACTTTAGTTAAATCACCATCAGGCGGCAGGCCGTTTTCCAGCGATTTGCGGCCATCCTTCAGAATATCTTCTGATACACTGCCAAGATTGAAATATAAATCTCCGCCCTTGGAGGCAGGTTTATAAATGAAGGGGTCCATCATCCAAAATTCAATATATTCTACATTGAGCGCCTCAAAATCATTAGTTTCCAGCTTGCGGAAAATACCGCCCCAGCGCGATGCCGGGTTTTGCAGCGTACCATCTGTATTAATGCCGGCAGTAGCATAGTTGTAAGGCCCGCGGGTGTTCGGGTAAAAGGCCAGATCCAGCGTTGACAAAATAAGCGGCGCCCCGGTTACCGATTCTTTATAGGGGAATACTTCATTTTGCAGTACCTGGCGCACATAATGGTTTGACAGCTCTGTTTGCGAATTAGACAGGAGCGAACTGGAGTTGGTGTAAAAAACAGGATCAATGTTGTAAAAGGCCAGCCGGGCGCGGTTGTAGCCATAGCTTAAATCATTATACAGCTGCGATTCTGCAAAAAGCTGCGGCGTGCCCGAAATCTGCCAGTTTATGGCGCTCTTAATATCAATGATGGATGAGCTGCTTTCAAAGTCATCCAAATAAGAGGTGCCCTTTTTGGAGCCTGCAAAATTCAGCGCACCCGGCGAGCCGGGAAACAGCTTGGCAAACTCACCGGTAAAATTTACCGTGGACGGGGCTTTGGTATTAATAAACGGTATCTTATCTACCAGCCTGGTGAGCAGGCGCGAACTGGAGGCATAGTTTACATCGAACCCTGCAATGGTGTTGGATATTGACTCATCACCAATCTGCTCCTTCTGGGTAAGCGGCAACTCGCTGAGGTGCATTACCGTTGCGCCCAAAGCCAGTTTGGAGCTTGCCTTGTAATCAAACCGGGTGCCGTATAATGATTTTTGTTGTACGCCAAACAGTTCATTATTTTCGATATTTACGGTGATAGGCTGGCCCGAGGTGAGCAAAGCTGTGTTTAGAACATGAATACGGCCTATGCTGTAATCAACCGTGTAATCTGTACCTTCGGTCAGTTTCAGGCTCCCGGCGTTAACTACTACAGAACCCTGCGGAATGTTCACCGCATTCAGCTGAAACTCAGAACCTGATTGCGAGGAGTAGGTACCATGAATTACATAGCGGTTTAAAGCCGGGAAGAACTGCTGCGCAATGGTTTTGGTAGAATCATACAAAGGCTGATATACGTAGCGGTTCACCAGATCCTGTTCGCCGGGGACAAATTCAGCTGCCAGGTCTCTGCCGAAAGGCTCAACCGTAGGGAACATAATGCGCCCGTTCTGCGAATCAATGGTGATCCCCTCTAAAAAGTCAAAGTAGCCATCGGGCTGCTTATTGTTCTGCTGATTAAGATTATCTAAGCCGGTTAATTGTATCCACAGCTTGCTTTTGGTGTTCTGCCCCTCGGCCATCACCGGCTTTTCAATGCCCGACTGGTCATCCAAACGGGCAACGCTCAGCCTGAAGTTTACCGGGCTGATCTGATATGCGCCCAGCGTATAGATGTTTTTCATCATCAGGTTCCAGGTAGGCAGGTTGGTTTTAAGCACCTCGTTTTTCAGCAGCTTTACATACAATACGGTAGGATTAGCGGAATTTACCGGCTGATCGGTTGAAAATTCCCCTACCTGATATTCCACCCCGTTATAAGTATACCGGTATGCTACCGCCAGTACCTCATCATTATTGAGCGGATAGTTTAATGAAATATAACCCAGCTGCGAGTGCAGGGTGAATTCCTTTTCAGTCAGCTTGCGCGCATAACTCAGTTTAGCATAATTATCCGTACCGCCGCTCGATTGAAAGTAGGTAGCTGCCGCAGTTGAATTGGTCTGGCGGGCGGCAGCGGGCAAACCGCTCAAAAGTGAATTAGACTGCTGGGCAAAACCCGGCCCCTGGAAACCGGCAGGCAAACCTGAACCACCGCCCCGCACCAGGGTTCTGTTATAGGGTGCGTTCTCTCCCAGATCCAGAAAGGCCAGAATATCGCGCGAATCCGTGGTAACATTGGTACGGTTGGTGGTCCAAACCTCGATGCGGGTAATGTTGATATTTGAATTAATAACCGGAATATTGGCCAGCGCCTTATTATAGTTATTGCGGAAATACTGCGACAAAAAATAATGGCGGTTGGCTTCATAATCAGCCGGACTCAGGCTGAAATCGCCCTGCTGGGCACCATTGGTAATGGTAATGGTTTTAGCCTGAGAACGCTGCTGCGAAAAAATACTGGTGACGTTCAGGTTACCGAATTTCAGTCTTGTTTTAACGCCGAACAGTGCCTGGGTACCATGTATCAGCGTGGTGGGCAGCGGCATACTCACCGTACCGGCCTCTATCTTTTGAATAATTTCATCCGGATGGCCGGTATAATCCAGCTTCACCTGGTTCTCGAACTGGAACTGGGCATCGGTGTTGTAATTGGTGGCAATTTTCAGCTTATCGCCAATATTGCCCACCACGTTCATCTGAATGCGCTGATCAAAGTTAAAGTTGAACTGAGTACGTTGTTTGGTGTTGAAAAGCGGATTTTGATTGCTGTTAACTTGTCCCGAGAGTATCATCTCTGCAGAGCCCTGCGGCCGGATATCAATGTTCGGGCTGCCGAATATCTGCTCAAAGGTATGACTGCGCACTTGTATCTGCGGAATAAAGCCCGGCTGCTGCGACTGATAGTTGTAATTATCAGACAGTTGTTGGTAATAAGCCCGTTCATTCTGCCGGGTAGTGAGCTGCAGATACTCGGAAAAGGTTAAATACCTCGGCATCCGGTACAGCAGGTTCCCTACCTTTTCAGTTAAAATGTAACGGTTGGTAGCAGCATCATATTGAATAGTGCGCACCAGGTTTGGCGGATCAGCATCCAGTACACCTTTCCGAAGCTGATAATTACGGGACTCAGTACCTTTATAAGGTATGGCAATAAGCGAATCCTGCCGGGGAGCGGGCTGCGATTTCTGCGCAAATGTGCTGCGCATGGTGCCAAACGCACACATCCATAAGAAAACTACAATAAACTTTGCAGTAAAATTCTTAGTCAAACGCTAAACAGTAAAAAGAATAATCAATAGTTATAAACTCTTCAGGGCCGCCTTAATTAACTGTTCAACAGTTAATGTATCAGGCGTTTTGCTGATTTCCTGATCCAGCACTTTTTCGGCTGCATTACGGGCAAAACCCAGCATTACCAGTGCAGATAAGGCTTCATCTTTTGCATTGGGGCTGGCCGGTTCAATACTTAAGGTATCCGGCCCTTCCTTACGCAGCTTATCCTGCAATTCCAAAATAACCCGCTGCGCGGTTTTGGGGCCTATGCCCTTTATACGTTGTATCAGGGATACGTTGCCCTTTACTATGGCGGCCTGTATTTCTTCAGGCGTGGTGGACGAGAGCATCATGCGGCCTGTGTTGGGCCCGATGCCGGAAACAGAAATTAAATGCGTAAACAGCCTCTTTTCCCCCTCATCAATAAAACCATATAAAGTATGCGCATCCTCCTTTACATGCAGCCAGGTATAAAGCCGGCAGCGTTCGCTGCTGCCCAGCTTTGAATAGGTATTGAGCGATATATTGATCTGGTAGCCCACGCCGCCCACGTCTATCACCACATAGGCCGGGCTTTTAAAAGCTAATTTACCATCAATATAAGCGTACATATCTATTTAAAAATTGGTTATTTCAATGCTTTATACGCAAAAATTTATCGTGGGGTTGTAGTTTGTTCCTTTTGCTGCGCATCTACCACCGCAATAGTTACCATGTTTACAATTTCACGTACCGAGCTGCCCAGCTGCAGCACATGCACCGGTTTTTTAAGCCCCAGCAGAATAGGACCTACGGCTTCGGCGCCTCCTACTTCCTGCAGCAGCTTATAGGCAATGTTGCCGGCATCCAGCGTAGGGAAGATGAGGGTGTTGGCAGGCTTGCCGTTCAGGGTAGAGAACGGAAAATTATCTTTCAGCAATTCTCGGTTCATGGCAAAATTGGCCTGCAGTTCGCCGTCAACCACCATGCCGGGATATTGCTCATGTAATATCTTTACGGCCTCCCGGGTTTTTTCGGGCACCTCGCCGTCATTAGAACCAAAATTAGAGTATGACAGCATCGCTACGCGCGGACTTACATTAAACTGTTTTACCGAACGCTCTACCAACACAGTAATATCCACCAGGTCCTGTGCAGACGGGCTGATGTTAATAGTAGTATCGGCAAAAAACAGCGGGCCTTTTTTGGTAATCATCATATACATACCTGCCAGCTTATTCACTCCGGGTTCTGTACCGATAATCTGCAGGGCGGGCTTAATGGTACTGGCATAATTTTTTGTGAGGCCCGATATCAGCGCATCTGCATCGCCGAACTGCACCATGCAGGAACCATAATAATTACGGTCGCGCAGCATCTTTTTGGCCTCATACAGGGTTACGCCCCGCCGCTGCCGCTTGCTGAACAGGTACTCGGCATACTTATCGGACTGCGGAGTGCCTTCGCGCGGATAGATGATTTCAACGTTGCCCAGATCCAGTTCATTTTCCTGAATAATCTGCTGTATGCGCTCTCTGTTACCTAAAAGGATGGGAGTGGCAATGCCTTCATCCTTCACAATCTGGGCGGCACGCAGTATTTTGTAATTATCCGCCTCGGCAAACACTACACGCTTAGGGTTCTGCTTGGCCTGTAATGATATGTTACGCAGCAATTTGTCGTCACTGCCGATGCGGGTTCTTAATTCCTCGCAGTAGGCCTCCCAGTCCGTAATTACCTTGCGGGCCACGCCTGAGTCGATAGCTGCCTTGGCCACCGCTATAGAAACCTCAGTAATCAGCCGCTGGTCCATCGGCTTAGGGATAATGTACTCGCGGCCGAAACGCAGGTTCTTGGTATCGTAAGCCAGATTAACGGCTTCTGGAACCGGCTTTTTAGCCAGTTCGGCAATGGCCTGTGCAGCGGCCAGTTTCATTTCCTCATTGATGGCGGTAGCCCTTACATCGAGCGCCCCCCGGAATATATAGGGAAAGCCCAGTACATTATTGACCTGATTCGGAAAGTCGGACCGGCCGGTAGCCATAATCATATCCCGGCGGGCAGCTACAGCAATATCATAGGATACTTCAGGCTCAGGGTTAGCCATGGCAAATACAATGGGCTTGGGCGCCATGCTTTGCAGCATATCCGCATTCACCAGATTGCCTGCCGAAAGGCCGATAAATACATCAGCATTCTTCATGGCATCGCTTAGCGAATGAATATCGGTGCGGCTGGTAGCAAACTCCCGGCGTATATCGTCCAGATCAGTGCGCTGCTCATTGAGTACGCCGTTAATATCGAACATTACCAGATTTTCCTTTTTTACGCCCAATGATAAATAAATGCGTGTGCATGATATAGCTGCTGCGCCTGCGCCGCTAACCACCAGTTTAATCTCGTTCAGCTTTTTACCTTGTATCTCACAGGCATTCATTAAGGCTGCACCTGAAATGATGGCCGTTCCGTGCTGATCATCGTGCATTACCGGTATGTTCATTTCAGCCTTCAGCCGGCGTTCAATTTCAAAGCAGGTAGGGGCCGATATATCTTCCAGGTTAATGCCGCCAAAAGTGGGCTCCAGCGCTTTAACAATCGTTACAAATTCTTCAACACCCAGCGCATTCAGTTCCAGGTCGAACACATCAATATCGGCATATATTTTAAACAGCAGGCCCTTACCCTCCATTACTGGTTTACTGGCTTCCGGGCCGATATTGCCTAAGCCTAATACCGCTGTACCATTGCTGATTACGGCTACGAGGTTACCTTTGGCGGTGTATTTATATACATCTTCAGTGTTTTCGGCAATACGCAAACAGGGCTCGGCCACGCCCGGCGAGTAGGCCATGGTTAAATCGCGCTGGGAATTGGTAGGCTTTGTAGGAACGACCTGTATTTTCCCCGGACGGCCCTGCGAGTGGTAATTCAGGGCATCCAGTTTACGATTGGTTTTTTTCATCTCAATAGTTCAAGCGGTCAAAAGTACAATTCTTTTTGCCTGTGTATCAAAAAAATTACAGACATCTCTTTTATTCAAAAAATGCCTGCAATTAAAATAGTAAAGAATTGAAAGGGTAATGCCTTTTATAATTTGGCAGCAATGGCGGGGCTGTTTTGCTGTGGCTGATAAGTAATTAAATGCTTATCAATAACCGGTTTTGCAGCCGGAGCCGCGCTTACATCAGCACTCACTTTTAGCGTTTGGCCGGGGACAGCTTTATTGCTGTGCAGATGATTCCACTGCATCAGCTCATCCACCTCAACACCATATTGCTCGGCAATATTGCTCAGGCTTTCACCTCTTTTTATTTTGTGAAAAACCTGTGTTTGCGGTGCTAATGAGGCAGATGCAATAGTAGTTTCATTTACTTCCGCATAGATCCGCTCAACAGGTGCATCCGCTGCATCCGAATTCAGGGCGCTATACAAAGCGGCAAATTTTTCCTTTTCCAGTTGCGGCAGTATCATGCGGCGGGGCGCCTGGCGTGTACCGTTAATGACATGCTTTTTGTAAGCCGGATTTAACAGCGACAACTGGTTGTAATCGATATTTAATATGCGGGCAATGTTGGGCAGGGAGATAAACTTGTTTACCAGCACGGTATCCGTACTGACAGCAATACCCGAAGTATGCGGATAGATATTGTGATGCTTGTAATAATTCATTACATAAGTTACCGCAATGTAGGCCGGCACATAACCGCGTGTCTCGGCAGGCAGGTAAGCACGGCAGGCCCAATAATCATTAACCCCGGCTTTTTCAATGGCGCGGGCCACAGCATTGGTGCCGCAGTTATACGAAGCGATGGCCAGCAGCCAGTCGCCAAACTCCTGGTAGGCATCCCGCAGATAGGCAGCGGCAGCATAGCTGGCCTGTATAGGGTCGCGGCGCTCATCAACGTAGTTGTTAATATTTAAGCCGTACATTTTAGCTGTGGTGAACATAAACTGCCACGGGCCGGTTGCCCCTACCCTTGATACGGCGTTAGGGTTCAGCGCCGACTCTACGATAGACAGGTACTTCATTTCCTCCGGAATGCCGGCATCGCGGAATGCCTTTTCATAAATAGGAAAGTAGTATTTGGATAAGCCGATAATCTGATTTACCTCCTCACGGCGGTTAGGCGATGTATAGCTGTCGATATAACTCTGCACAAACTCATTATAATCCAGCGGCACATCTTTTTCTACCGAATCAAGCCTGTGTTTAAAGATGGAGTTTTCATAAGCATTTAAGCGAAGCTGGTTGGCTACCGGCTGCGGAATGTATTCAGCGTGCAGACCCTGTAACGGGATTAAATTGAACTGACCGGGTTTTTGTATAATCAAATCAGAATCCGGCTGAATTTTTACGGGATGATTGCCGGCGCTGGCCTTACTGAGGTGCGCTGTAAATATGAGCGTAACAATTGTAAATATTTTATTCATGCTTTACTGGTTTAATCAATCTTCACCTGTCCGTCTTTGCAAATCCTAAAGTATTAACTTAAAAGTAAGTTTAAAGAATATTTTGAAAAATTTAACAGTTCCTGCTCTGCAAAGCTTCCGGCTAACAGCTGTAATCCTAACGGCAACCCCTGTTCGTTATTGCCTGCCGGGATAGAAACAGCCGGGATACCTGCCAGTGAAGCCTGCACTGTATAAATATCAGCCAGATACGTAGTTACCGGATCTTTTGTTGCATTGCTTAGCTCAAAAGCCGGTTCGGGAGCAGCAGGCAGCACTAAAAAATCATATTCTTGCAGCAACTGTTCCGTTTCCTGTTTAATCAAACGGCGGATTTTTTGGGCCTTAGCATAATAGGCATCATAATAACCGGCGCTCAGCACGAAAGTGCCCAGCATAATGCGGCGCTTTACTTCCTGCCCGAAGCCTTCGGAGCGCGACATTTTATAGGTGCTCATTAAATCATGCGCCTGCGCGCTGCGATAACCATAATGCACACCATCATAACGGGCCAGGTTAGAAGATGCCTCGGCCATGGTTAGTACATAATAAGCCGGAACAATGTAATCAAGGTACCTGAAAGCTACCGGCTCTACCTGATGGCCTTCTGCCTTCAGGCGGCTGATGTAGTTTGAAAGCGCCTGCTTTACATCTGCATCCACACCGGGGGCAGTAAGCGCCTGCTGTAAATAACCAATTTTCCGGGTATTATTGTCCGGTTTCAGGTTACTGCTGTAAGCGGGTACCGGCTGTTGTGAAAGTGTGCTGTCAAAGCCATCCTTGCCGGCTATAATTTCAAGCAGAAGTGCGGCATCATCTATAGTATTGGTAATGGTGCCCACCTGATCAAACGAGGAAGCATAAGCGATAATGCCATGCCTGGAAATACGCCCGTAAGTGGGTTTTAAACCAATAACCCCGCAAAACGAGGCCGGCTGCCGCACTGAGCCGCCGGTATCAGTACCAATGGCCGCATGGCACATGCCTGCCTGTACGGATACCGCCGAGCCGCCGGATGAACCGCCAGGTACCCTTCCCTCGTCGGCCATGTTTTTGACAGGGCCATAAAAAGAGCTTTCGTTAGAAGCGCCCATAGCAAACTCATCACAATTGCAACGGCCTAGAATAATAGCATCTTCGGCCAGCAGGCGGTCTACAACCGTGGAGGAATGCACAGATGTAAAATTTTTCAATATGCGGGAGGAAGCTGTAACCTGGTGACTCTTATAACAGATATTATCCTTGATGCTGATGACCATACCTGCCAGCCGCCCGCCCTGGCCTGCGCTTAGCCGCACATCCAGCTCGGCAGCCTTTTGCAGAGCCTCCTGCTCAAAAATCTCATTAAAGGCATTAAGATGTTGGTATTGCCTGATGCGGCTCAGGCAGGTTTCTACCAGTTCCCTAACCGTAACCCGGCCCTGCTGCAGATCGGTTTGTATTTCGGTTAACGCGGAGTACAGTTTAGCCATAGGGGGCTAAAAATAAAAAAACTTATCCGATGGATAAAGTTTTTATCCATCGGATAAGTTTGCAAATAAGCTTAAATGCAGGCTAAGCCTGTTACGGATTAACGTTGGTGTTGCCGGTAGTGCCGTTCGGGTTAGCAGTTGAACGCGGTTCGTTAACCGCATCCGGTTTGTTCGAAGCATCTTTAAACTCCTTGACACCCTGGCCCAGGCCCTTCATCAGTTCAGGAATTTTCTTTCCGCCGAACAGAATTAATATTGCAATAATGATCAGAATAATTTCTGGTGCGCCTAATCCACCCATGATTTTTTAGTTTTATGTATTAATTTCTTTATGAACTGGTGTAACTGCTTCGTTAGCTGCCACCGGACTGCTATCCGCCAAATCGGCCGCCTGATGCGTTTCTGCTGCCGGTGTGTGCGGCTCCTCAGTTACCGCGTGCGGTTCTGCAGCATTAGTAGTGTACGTATTAACCGGGGCATCGGATCTTGGCTCATCATAATTATTGATCTGATTATGAATTTCGCGTTTCACACCCTCGGAGGCATCCTTAAAATCGCGCAGGCCCTTGCCCAGTCCGCGTGCCAGCTCGGGGAGCTTGTTGCCGCCGAATAAAAGCAGCGCTACAAACATTATCAGTATCAACTCAGGGGTACCGATGTTTAAAAACAAAAGAACTGAACTAAACATGCTTATAATTTATTAACACAAATATAGACAATAATTGCAGTATATAGTTTATAACTGGCTTAAGTAATATTTTATTGCGGCGTTAACCAGATTTTGGGGTTAACCGGGTTTTTACCAATGTTTAAAAAGAATTGCAGCACGGCCTCGCCGGTTGACGGATCGGTAGCTACGCTGCCGATGTTTTGCTTGGTACCTACATGCTGCCCCTTACTCACGCTTACCGAACGCAGGTTGTTATAAGCCGTAAAATACTCACCGTGCCTGATGACCACCAGGTAGGCTCCGCTTACATCCACCACACTGCTTACATCGCCATCAAATACTGCCCGTACGGCCGCGCCGCTTGATGTGCGGATGTCAATGCCCCGGCTTTCATTTTTAATCCCTTCTGTATAATACACGCCAAAATTTTGTATTACCACCCCGTTAGCCACCGGCCAGGGCAGGCGGCCCCGGTTACCCAAAAAGTCGTTTGACAGCCTGGCGGCTTCCGGAGTGGCGGTGAGCGCCTCACTGTCGGTTGAGGTTTTGGCAGGTTTTGGTGTTTTGGTTTTCACTGCCGGTTCGGCCGGGGCAGCGGTATGGTTGGCGGCTGCTTCACGGGCGGCTTTTTCTGCCCTTGCCCGTTCGGCGGCGGCACGGGCACGGGCTTCAGCCTCGGCCCTGCGGCGGGCCTCCTCAATTTCACGGCGGATAGCGGCAAAAATCTCTCGGTTGGTACGGGCCAGCTGGCTTTTTTTATCTCTCTGCTCCCGGCGCAGCTGCCCTTCCTGTTTGGCTAAGTTGGCTGCTATTTCGGCCTGCGTCAGCTGCTGCTTGCCCAGTGTTTGCTTTTCCTTTTCCTGATCCTTCAGGATATTGCTCTTCTCATTCTTGGTGCGGTCGAGCTCCGTAATTTTAATATGCAGATCTTTCTGCGTACCCTGGATGGATTCGGCCTGGCGCTGGCGGTAGGTGCCGAATTGCTGCAAATAGGTAAGCCGCTTGTAAGCCTGGTTAAAATCCTTGGAGGCAAACACAAACATCAGCTTATTATAGGCGCTCTGGTTGTGATAAGCAAACACAATCATGGCAGCGTACTGCTTTTTCAGGTCATCCAGCTGCTCCTGCAAACTGTGCACGGTGTTGGAACTTTGGGTAATCTGGTTATCCAGCACCCGTACTTCGGAGTTGATGGTATTTATTTTGTCCTCGCGCAGCGTAATCTGCGCTTTAATGATGTTAAGCTGTTTAATACTTGCCTTTTTATTACTGGCTGTAGCCTGATATTCTTCGTTTAACTGATTAAGCTCATCGGTCAGCTTTTCACGCTTGCGCTTAAGCTCAGCGCTGCTTTGCGCATGCGCTCCTAAAAACGTAAGAATACAAAGGGCAGCCAGTAAATATTTAAACAACTTCATGTTGGCTCAAAAGTATTGAAATTAATCTGCAGGCGAAAACCTCGAAGGAATACTGAACGGATAATCCTGCGGTTGGTCGAATTCGGCTTTGCTGTAATGCAGAACGGCCTGGATATTCTTGTTTCGCACCGATGACCGGATGTTAATTTGTGCAGGCACTACCCGGTTCCCCGCCGGCATAAACACGCTGTTGCTTACCTGCAGGGCCTGCCCGGCAGCGCTGCTGGTAAGGCTGGTTTGAGTTGCCTTGTTATCAGCATTCAGGGTAATATTGTAAAGCAAATCCTGCAGGTTACCTGAAATTGCAGTGCCGTTCCCGGTAGCCTGCAGGTTGCCGTCGGGGTTTAACAGTTCGGGTATAGCATTGCCGACAAGCAGGGATTCTATGGTTTTGTAGTTAACCTGCCTGCTGGCATAACCATAAATATAACTGAATGGCTTTTTAAGATACAGGCCCTGTAAGCGGTTAACCACCAAAATACTGTCGGGCGTAATGAGGGCACGGGCTACTTCCACCCCTAAAATGGCCGTAATGGAAACCCATATCCGCTGGCCGCTTTTTATCCTGATGTTCAGCGTAACATCATTGCTGTTACCATCAATATTCAGCTTGGCCCTGGCCTTGCCGGAGAACGTATTGAAGCTGAGCTGGCTCTGGCGGATTAATTCAAATTTCTCTGCCTTGCCGCCTGTTGCCGCCGCGACTGGCACCGGTACTGCCGCATGGCTAATGACCAATGGCTTACGGGCTTTGCAGCCAAATACTGCAACCAGCAGCAACACCGGCAAAATTTTATTCCAGATATGTTTTTTCATTTATTTTTCGCTCTAAAATTGCTGATTTCGCGCCATAATCCCGGGCCTTTTTCCAGCTTTGCACTGCGCCGTCTATATTACCTAACTTGAACAGGATGTCGCCATAATGTTCTGCCTGGGTGGCGCTGTGCCCCTTGTCATGCTGCAATGCCTTTTCCATCCACAGTTTAGCCTCCTGATAATTTTTTTGCTTAAATAATATCCAGGCGTAAGTATCCTCAAACGATGCTGTACCGGGCTGCAGTTCATTGGCATGTTTGGCCATTTGCGCCGCCTTTTCCAGCCGTTCATTCCTTAACGACAAATAGTAAGCATAATTATTCAGCGTATAAGCATTATCAGGTGTATAAGCTAACGATTTATCATAGGCATCATCCGAGGCCGCATCCTGTTTCGTTTCATGATAGCTGTCGCCCAGGCCCGACCATATCTGCCCCTGCAGGGTATTATCCTGCGCAGCCAGGGCGGCAGCCTTCTTTAAACCATCAACCGCTTTGCTGTAGGTTTTCTTTTGCAGATAGGAAATTCCGACCAGGTAGTTCATAAAAGCCTGATTCGGAAATAACGCCAGTGAGCTTTCGCCGTCTTTTATAGCTGCATCCAGGTCATTAGCAGCCACATCCAGCCTTACCAGCTGTTCCTGTACGGCGTAAATTTTATTATTTAGTTTTACCGACTGCTGAAAAGCGAGCCGGGCTTCCTTAAAATTACTGCTCTGCAGCAGGATATCGCCATACAGGGCGAAACCCCTCGCCTCAGTCGGGTGGGCAACGGTAATCATGCGGCTCAATTCCAGGGCACTGTTTACCGCATTCGGGTCGGGAAACTTGGGGCCGTAACCCATCACAATTTTCACCTCCTGGTCAATATTCAGTTCGGGCAGGGCAAAGGCCAGCTTAAGCTGATTGTAACTCTCCTGATATTTTTTCTGATCGCGGTAGATGTCGGCCAATCCTAAATGCACCAGCGGATTATCAGCATCCTGGTTTTGCGCCTTCAGTAAAATCTTTACAGCCTTATCATTTAAATTATTAGAGTTGTAAACTTCGGCCAGCAATAAGTAGTACCTGATATTAGCCGGGTTGCCGGCTATCAGGTGCTCTAATTGCGCAGCAGCCTCGTTTATGTTACCCTGCTTTAAATAGATTTTTTGTCGGGCAAAGGCAATATCATCAGTCAGGCCGGTTTGCTCCTCTAACTGGCTATATACCTCCAGCGCCTCTGTGTATTTTTGCTGCAGGTACAGGGCGTTGGCCTTATCCATGTAATACTCCGGCTTGTCGGGATTAATTTTGAGCAGTGCATTCAGGGCGTATTCAATTTTAGGCAGGTCGTTATTCTTCTCATAACAGCCAATCAGCGCCAGCCAGTACCATTCATTTTCGGGTTTTACGGTTACTGCCTTTTCCAGCAGCGCCAGCGCTTCGGGCTGATTATTTTTCAGTTTTTTTATCTGCGCCAGTTCATATAAGGCGGCGTCATTGGCCGGGTCAGTTTGCAATATCTGGCTGTATAAATCGCCGGCCAGGTCATTATTGCCAATGGTGCCCTCGCGCAGGGCCGAAAGGTACATACGTTTCACATCAAGGCTGTCGGCAGCAGTCATGGGCTTGCCTACTACCATTACAACGGCCTGGCCGGTATGAGCGCCTTTGCTTTGCGCCAGTACGCCAAGCGGCAAAATCAGCATTGATATAAATATAGCCTTTATCATATTTTAAACGCCCGTATGCCCGTATCCGCCGGTACCCCTTAAGGTTTCGTTTAGTACAGCTACCTCCTCCCAGTCCACCCGCTCATGGCGGGCCACTATCATTTGTGCAATGCGGTCGCCATTCTTAATTTCAAATATCTCAGCAGAAAGATTGATCAGCAGCACCTTAATCTCTCCCCGGTAGTCAGCATCAACAGTGCCCGGAGAGTTTACAATACTGATGCCGTGTTTATAGGCCAACCCGCTGCGCGGGCGTATTTGTGCCTCAAAACCTTCGGGTAGCTCTATGTACAGGCCGGTAGGAATCAGCTTTCGCTCCATCGGCTTCAGCCATATAGTTTCATCAGTATTTGCCCGTACATCCATGCCGGCGGCGTGCAGGGTTTCATAAGCCGGCAAGGTATGGGTCGATTTATTAACAATTCTGATAATCATGTTACTTTTTAAATAA
>CAXTAP010000005.1:31210-58916 GCA_964241965.1 uncultured Mucilaginibacter sp. | reverse complement strand
AGGCTACCAGGTATGAGCCGCCGTTATCGCCCAGCATGATGCCGCCGCCGCTGGAGCTTGGGCCGCCGCCGCGAATCCAGTTGCCGTTAATCCTGATGGGGCTGGCAGCCGTACCGCTGCTCTGATACATATTAATGGCATCCTCAGGGTAGCTCTGGCCGAAAATATTTTCGCCCACGTTGCTGCTCACCGAATTACCTGCGCCGCTCACATTATTAAACTGTACGAACTGCCCGCGGGGGAATGGCCCTACCATGTTTAAAAACTGGTTGTTGTTTACTACAATGCCGCCGCCTGTGGTTTGCTCGGCATAAACACCGCTGCTTACATTGGTAAAGTAATTAAAGTCCACCGTAATATTCTTACAGTTATACAGGTGTATGCCTACATCGCTGGAGTTATAAATTTTGTTTTTGGTGATGTGGATGTTGTAGCAGTTGGTTAAGGTAATGGAAGGCACATTACCGCCGCTGATAGCCTCGCCGCTGATGGTTAAATCATGCGCGCCGTTCAGTTTAATTACGGGTGATGCCTTGTACGGAGATAAAGATGATGTTACGGTAGCGGCAGGCACATAGGTAGCCAACCGGGCGCCGGCAATGGGTGTTTCTAACGTATTATCCGGCAACTGCCATTGTACCGACAGGTTATCGCCGCCTGCGCCCTGCTTGTGCAGCACTTCAATATAATATCTGGTGTTGGCCCGCAAGGTTATAGCAGCCGATTTTTGCGAACCGAATTTTGTCCATTCCCTGAAGTTGGTCCAGCTCAGGGTATAGGCAATCTTTACCTTGTTGGCCGGGTTGTCATCGGTGGATAACCATAGTTCGGCAGCATCGTCGGCTGCTATCCAAAAAGTGTATTTGCCGGTTACCGGGGCCGTAAGGTAAGCCCTGATGCGGGAACCTACATTAAACGGGGTATAGCTCTGCTGCTCTTCGAGCGATGAAATCTGGCTGGTAGAGGTAGGTGTGGCGCTAACCGGTATCTGCACAACATCGTTACCCACTACGTTATCCCATTCTTCACGGAGCGCTGTGCCTGATACGCTTGAGGCCGAGGCTAACACGCCGGACCTGGAACTTAATTCGGCAGTATTTAAATTCACTGAAGATGTAACCGGTTTCATGGCGGCATCTTTGGTACATGAACTTAATAGAGGCAGGGTGAGCACAGAACAGGCCATAAACAAACGGCCTTTGCGGAGTAAAAATTTTTTTGGGGTCATAATAGCTAAATCAATCAGCTTCCATGTACGTATTGGCTTTATAATTGTTACTTAAAGTGCTATTTTATTTAAAAATTAATAACTATGTGTGCTTATGATTATCAATTCAATAAAAAATGTGGAATTTTGTGAAATTGCTTCAACAATACTATAAGCGTATGTAGAGATAATTACCCGTTTAACGCGACTAAGATAATTACTGCCTGGCAGCATGGCTGTGAAAGCAAAAATTTATATAACAATTTTGCGGTTTGTGTAGTTAAAATTAAAAGAACGTTGATTTTGAGCTCTGCACCATACCTCCGCCTGGCCGAATTAGGCAGCCTTGTTTATGAGGTGATGGCCGAGGTGTTTGGCGAACGGGCCTATTGGGTACTGGCCGACGTAACCAGCCATACCTACAAAGCTGGCAAAGGGCATCATTACTTTGAACTGGTAGAGAAAGACCCTGCCTCCAATACGATATTAGCCAGGTTCTCTGCCAGGGCCTGGACGGAAGGCGCCGGGAAAATATCCTCCTTTGAGCAAGCCACCGGGCAGCGCTTCACCAATGATATTAACGTGCTGGTGCTGGTAACTATTCAATATCACCCGGCCTACGGTCTGCAGCTTAATTTAATAGACATTGATACCAGCTTTACCCTGGGTACGCTCAAAAAGCAAAAACAGGCCACCTTGCTGCGGCTGCTGCAGGAAAATCCTGAACATATCAGGCTTGAAGAACAAGGTTATGTTACCTTTAACCAGGAGCTGCCGCTAAGCAGGGTAGTGCAGCGCATTGCCGTAATATCTTCCAGCACTTCGGCCGGCTTTGAGGATTTTCAGCATACGCTGACCAACAACCGGTACAACTACAGCTTTGAGGTGGATACTTTTTTTACCCTGATGCAGGGCGAAAATAATGCCCGCCAGGTGGTAGAGAAACTGATAGAGATCTACCAGTCGGAAAAGGTGTATGAGGCGGTGGTTATTATCAGGGGAGGGGGAGCACAAACAGACTTTCTGTTATTTGAGCAGTATGCCATAGGGCGGGCCATTGCCCGTTTTCCATTGCCGGTTATTACAGGTATCGGCCATCAGCGCGATGAAACCATAGCCGATTTAATGGCGCATACTTCTACCAAAACCCCAACCCAGGCCGCCGAAATGCTCATCAGCCGCAACCGCGAGTTCCACGATGAACTGAATACTTTGCAGCGGGGCATTGTTATCCGTACCCAGCAATTACTGGCGCAGCAAAACCGGGTACTGTCACAATTAAATTCGGCAATTATCAGCACAACTAAAGATAAATTAGCTTTGCAGCAGCGGCATCTGAGCCAGCGCCAGCAATTGATTGCAGGCCGAAGCCAGGCAATAGTGTTTGGCCACTATAGTGCGCTGCAGCTCACAGCATCCAAAGTGCTGCGCAAACCTGAGTTGCTCATAAGCCGGCACAAGCAGGAGGTAGCCTGTATGGCAGTGAGGCTGATGTTATCCGGAGCTCATAACCTCAAAATGCGCCAAACGGAGCTTAACTATCTTGATTTGCAATTTAAGCTGATGAGGCCCGAAAATATATTGCAAAAGGGTTTTGCTGTTGTAAAAAGCAAGAACCGAATTTTAAACAGCGCCGAAAAATTATCCATAGGGCAGGATATTGCTGTTATCTTAGCCGGCAAGGAAATTACGGCTATTGTAACAGCTACCAACGACCATGACAACAAAGAACTTAACTTATGAGCAGGCCTACAGTGAACTGGCTGGTATAGCCCGCGAACTGGAAGCAGATACTATTTCAGTTGATGAGCTGGCCGAAAAAGTAAAGCGGGCATCATACTTAGTTGATTACTGCAAGAGCAAACTGCAAGCAACTGAAGCGGAGGTAAATCACATCATCAGCCGGATGGAGCAGGGCGACTAAACGGATTTGGCGGCTTAATTCTAAGTTAGATGAATCGAGCAGCCGGCGTTGCTGAAAAAGGTTATAATTACCCTTCATGTTAAAATAATAAGTATTATATGATACCTTTACCGCCCATATATGGAAGATAGAAAATACTTAATGACCTGGAAAAGATACCTTCCGGTTATTCGCCTGCATCTGAAGAAGAGCCTTTCGGAAGAGCAGAGTTTCAAGCTCAACATTACCGATTTTGAATCGGCGGGAGATCGGGGTAAATCAGGCTATACCTTTAGCCTGGCTCTGGAAAATGGCAAGGTAACCAATAACATCAGCAGTTCGGCCGTGGCCCGTGATTTATATGAGGCCCTTAAATCGGACGATGCCATTAAGGCCCTGCTGCAGGATAAGAGTGTTAAAATCAGCGTTGGCAAAACGTTTTTGCTGAGCATCAAAACCAGCCACATATCTGCCTACAAGTAATACATCATATTAAACAGTAAAAGGGGCGGATTTAATAATTCGCCCCTTTTACCTTATCATCCGGTTATCAGGATAAAGTTAGCGGGCGTTAAGTTTAATCTGATGCCTTTTTACTGCCTGGCTGATTACTATGCGGCTGAGCCAAACAATAAGGCCGATAATAACTACAATGATGATAGTGAAGAAAATACCGGCTTTAAAGGCATCCTCTACCAGGCCGCAGCCCGAAAAGAGAATAGCTGTTGTGAAGCAGAATAAAAACAAGGTAAAATTTTTCATGGCAGATTAATGAATTGTTTTAATGAAATGTGAATAAGTTGCTGCTGTAATAACTTACAGAATTTAAAAAAGTTGCCAGCCTGACTAAATAAGTGAGCCAAATGCAAAGCCTGCCGGCGTTAAAACGGCAGGCCTTGCAGATTTTACAATGAAATATATAGCTGGTTAGCACCAGCCTGTAGTTTGACAGCGGTGCCTTACAGAAAAAGGCTTATACGTATGCTGTATGTAATTAACTTGCTGCTATGTTAACTCAATAAAGCATTAACTCTGTCAATCAGCATATCCAGATCAAATGGTTTGGCAATAAATTCAGTGGCGCCTGCTTCACTGGCAATTTTACGCCCTTCCGTACTGGCCGAAATAATGATAACAGGCAAATTGCTGGTGGCAGGATTATTACGCAATGCCTTCAAAACCTGATCACCGGAGAGAACCGGCATCCATAAGTCGAGCAGCACCAGGTCGGGGTGCTCTCTGTTAATCATATTATAAATGTTCAGGCTGTTTTTTTCCGGAATGATTTTAAACCCGCTGTCCTCCAGTATCAGTTCCAGCATATCCAGAATGCCTTCATCATCATCACAAATCAGTATCTTCTTATCAGTCATTTAGTTTCCTTTCATATAACGGGAGTGTGAAGCTGAAGGTAGATCCCTTTCCTTTTTCACTTTCAACCCAAAGCGTGCCGCCATGGTTTTTTATAATCTGATCGCACACATATAAACCAATACCCATGCCCGGAAAGCGCTGCTGTATTTCGCCTACGCGGTAAAACCGGTCAAAAATCTTCTTCTGGTCTTCGGGGTTTATGCCCATGCCATAATCAGTAACCGCAACCTTGATGTAGTTGCTCACCAGCGAAAGGTAAACCAATACTTCGGTAGCATCAGGCGCATATTTTATAGCGTTCGACAGCAGATTGTTAATAACCTGAATAATATGAGATTCATCGCCGATGTATTCAAGGTTGGTACTGCCCTCAACTTTGATATGGTGGGTTTTGGTAGCCGCCTGTATGCCGTCCACCGTTTCGTGCACTATTTTATCAAAGTCAAATGTTTCTTTATGCAATTCAATGTTGCCGGTTTGTATGCGCGATACATCAAGCAGTTCACCGATTAAATTGTTCAGCCGCTCTACGTAAATACTGGTTTTTTCTACCGCGGCCTTGTATTTTTCAGGCGCATTTTCAGGCATCAGCCGCTCCAGTATCTGCACATATCCCTTAACGGTAGTGAGCGGCGTTTTCAGTTCATGGCTGGCTATGGATAAAAAGTCGTCTTTGCGCCTTTCAATCTCCCGGCGTTCGGTAATATCTTCAATGGCAATAAGTATCTGGTCTTTGTACTGGCCTTCCAGTTCAATGCGGTGTGCGTTAAGCAGCATCAGTTTACGGCCGATGTGCGGAAAATCGTGCTCTACCTCAAATTCCTCAACCGGGTTATTGGTAGGCAGTATGGTTTCCAAAAGCTCCTTCAGCTTCGGAATATCCCACTGGCCGTTACCCAGCTCATATAAGTTTTTGCCTTCCGTATCTTCTTTGGATACTTTGAAGGTTTTCAAAAAATGCTCATTCACGCTTAAAACACGGAATGCAGGGTCCAATACGATCAGGCTTTCCCGCACGGTTTGCACTATGCTTGCCAGGTACTCCTCACTATCTTTCAGGCTTTTAGTACGCTCTTGAATGCGCTTTTCCATTACCTCCTGCTGGTGTATAAGTTCCAGTTCGGCCTTTTTACGGCGGGTAACATCATTTTGCACCCCTACAAAATTAGTAACCTTACCATCCTCATTTTTAATAACCGACAGGTAAAGTTCATTCCAGAACAGCGTGCCGTTTTTTTTATAATTCCGTATTTCAACAAATGTGTTCTGCCCGTTCTCAATGGCATGCCTGAGTACGTTACGCATCTCCTGGTTACGGTCTTCCTTTTGCAGGAAACGGCAGTTACGGCCTATAATTTCGCTGCGGCTGTAACCCGATAACAGTTCAAAAGCTGTATTGCAGTAAATAATGGGATTATCCGGCTGCTCATTATCAGTAATTACAATTCCCGAATTGCTGGCGTTAAGCGCCTTGATAAGCAATTCGAAGTTTTCCCGGTTAATATCGTTGTAAGTAGAAGATACTACGTTTTGTATGCTGTTCAATGGTGTGGATAATAAATTTTCTTAACTCAAAAGTTGCTTTATGGTTTTTAAAAAAACAAAATTCAGCAATGCAAAAAAAGATTTCAAATATAATCATCAAAATTCTCTTCAACCCGCAGCTTGTCACCAATTTTTATATCGCCGCCCTTAATGATGCGGGCAGTGATACCGCCATGGCCGCGCACGGCATTATAGCCGCCCGGCCCCAGCGTTTCTTCCATACGGGAGCAGGGGTGGCATAAACCGGTATATTCCAACAGGGCATCACCCACCTAGAAAATCTTATCCTTCAATGCCTGCAGATTGATTCCGTGAATCACCAGGTTGCGCCGCAGCATTTCCGGTGTTAACGGATAGAGCTGCATCATGGATGCTATGGCATCTAAATCTTCCTGCTGTATCAGGGTAATCTGCCTTTTGCTGCCTGCCTTGGCGGCATAGTGGTCGCCGTTAAGCCCCTGTTCGGTAAGGGCGGTAACCTCGTCAACAGCAATTACCGGGGCCTTGCGTGCTGTACGTACGCCTATCCAGTTCACGGTTCCCTGCTGAGGCAGTGTATCAATCAGTTTTTGCAGCGGCGAGGCGGCAGAGAGTTTCATTTACTTTCAGTAATCAATTATAATACCAGTTGTGCATGCAGTTTGCTTAATGTTTCGCCGGCATCGGCGCTGCACAGGCCGGGGTGCACTTTAGAGGTTTGCACTACTGTACTGCGGGCAGCCGTAAGCCATCTGAATCTGGAAGCGGCATCCAGCCGGCCTATAGGGCCGCTATGTTTGCCCCCTGAGCAGATGTGTGCAAAGGCATCCAGGTTTTCCTTAATCACATGGATGTCAGTATCAGCGGCTATGGCCGTCAGCCGGTTTTCATTCAGCGTAATCAGGCAATGCAGGTATTTTTGTTTGGTGCAGTATAAGATGACGCCTACATTCAAAAATTCCTCGCGCTCTACCCTGGGCACAACGCGTATAACGGCATACTCAAATAATTGCGGCTCTGGCATGTTGTGCTTCTTTTACAAAATTCTGAGAGGCTGCCACGCGCATTTCCAAAAAACGCGCATAAACTTCACGCCGCTCGTCTGCGGTTTCGGGCTGTGATTTATCAAGCAGCCATTCTTCGGGTATCAGGTCAACTACAGCACGTATGCGTTCAGGTGTCAGCACACTTCGGGATGCTGCATCTACGCTTTCCAGTTCACCGGCCTGCGGCAGCAGCACATGTTCCTTAATCATGGCAAAGGGCCGGGTAGCCTGATCCTGCCAGTTATGCCAAGTATGATGAAAGTACAGTGAAGCGCCATGGTCAATAAGCCAGAGTTCATGGTGCCACATCAGCATGTTGGTGTTACGGGGCGTGCGATCAACGTTAGTCAGCAGGCAATCCAGCCAAACAATCTGCGAAGCCAGCCGGGCATCAAGAGTAGTTACCATCGGATCGTAAGTAATGGCGCCCGACAAGTAATGCAGTGCCAGGTTAAGCCCGACGCTGGCTTTCAGCAAATCCTGTATTTCCTCATCCGGCTCCGAGCGGCCAAAGGCGCTGTCCAGGTTGGCCAATACCAGTTCGGGCACCTTTAAGCCGAGCAGGCGGGCAATTTCACTGCCAATCAGTTCAGCTATCAGCGCTTTTACGCCCTGCCCTGCGCCCCTGAATTTCAATACATATAAAAAGCCGTCGTCGGCTTCGGCGATAGCCGGGAGCGAGCCGCCCTCGCGCAGCGGGGTAACATAGCGCGTTACGTTAACGGTTCTGAGCTGTGGCTGATTGATCATTCAAAGTATTAAATGCGCTTCCCATGAATTGGAAGTGCCGGTAAAGGATTGAAATTTAGACAAAAAACTGAATATTGCACCGGCGCTGTATCCGGTGCAAATATAAAATTTCTGCATCTTTACCCAATGCAAAATAATCTGCAGCAGCTTTATGGCAACATTGATATCTACCTGTTCGATCAGTTGCTGAAAGGCACTTACCATAATTGCCGCAAGATAATTGACGTGGGCTGCGGCGGGGGCCGCAACCTTGTTTACTTTTTGCAGAACGGATATGAGGTATTCGGTGTTGATTCTGACCCGGAAGCTGTACAGGCGGTTATTAAACTGGCAGCCGGGCTGGCTCCGGCCACACCGCCGCAAAATTTTATTGTTGCGCCTGCCGAAGCTATGCCGTTTAAAGAAGGTGAATTTGACCTGGCCATCTGCAGCGCCGTACTGCACTTTGCAAAAGATGAGGCGCACTTTGACCAGATGCTGCGGTCTGTATGGAGTATTATCAGGCCGGGAGGCTACCTGTTTGCCAGGCTGGCTGCCGATACCGGCATTGAAAACTTAATAATTCCTTTGGGAAACCGCCGTTATTTATTGCCCGATGGCACTGAACGCTTTTTAGTTAATGAGCAATTGCTGACAGATTATACCCGGCAACTGAACGGCTGGCTGCACGAACCTGTCAAGACCACCAATGTGCAGCATTTGCGCTGCATGACCACCTGGTGCCTTCAAAAATTGTGAATCCGCTTTAATACATGAAAGCAGTTATATTTACTTTGAGTTATAACATTTTCTTTTAGCGATTTGTTAAGTCCTGACAACAAACATCTACATCCATGAGAACCATAGCGCTCGAAGAACATCTGAGTTTCCCTGAATTAACCGGCCGCATACCGCACGAACTGATAGCCCGGCATAAAATACAGCAAGCCCCTGCGGAAGAACAGCTGGCACAACAACTGGCCGATATTACCGGTGAACGCCTGCAGTCAATGGATGCTAACGGCATCTCAATGCAGGTGCTGTCCGTATCGGGTAAGGGAGCCGATTTGCTGAGCCCGGAGGATGGGCCGGCTTTCGCCCTCGATTATAATGATGCAGTGGCACAAAAAATAGCGGCCATGCCCGACAGGTTTGCCGCCTTTGCTCACCTGCCTACAACTAACCCTGCCGCTGCTGCTGATGAACTGGAGAGATGTGTAAAAACGCATGGCTTTTGCGGCGGCTTAATCAACGGTTTAACTAATGGCGAGTTTTATGATGACCCGAAATACGCGCCGATTTTTGAGCGGGCCGTACAATTGGATGTGCCCATTTACCTGCATCCCGGCTTGCCGCCTGATGGTGTGGTTGATGCTTACTACAGCAATTTGCCCAAGCAGGCCGGAACCATACTTTCTATAGCAGGCTGGGGCTGGCACTCTGAAACTGCTATTCATGTACTTCGCCTTATTATATCGGGCGTGTTTGATAAGTATCCGGCCTTTAAACTGATTATCGGCCATATGGGCGAAATGCTGCCTGTAATGATGGCCCGGTGCGACACCATGTTTAAGGCTGGCGAAGCCGGCATTAACCAGCGCTCTGTGAGCCAGACGCTGAAAGACCAGGTTTATATTACCACCAGCGGTATTTTTACGCAGCCGCCGTTCAGAGCTGCCTTAGAAACGTTTGGCATTGATCATATTCTGTTCTCGGTTGATTATCCCTATGCACCCAACGAGCCTGGCAGAAAATTTTTAAGCGAAGTGCAACTCAGCGACGAAGACAAGGAGAAGCTGGCTCATGGCAATGCAGAAAAGTTGCTGAAATTGAAGGTAGAAGTATAGAAAGAATCGTATCATTTTGAATGATGGTGAAGAACCTGTAAAGTTTGTTTATTTATATACAGGTTCCTTACTGTCACTCAGAATAACAGGCAGATGCAAAAAATCATCTTTCCTGCGCATTACGGATATAGCTCAGCGCCTGTTCGGCATGGGCTTTGCCCTGCAGCATAGAACTATATTTGAATACCACTTTGCCGTGGGTATCTACCACAAAGGTTTCACGGCCGGTGAAGGATAATAAGCTTTTAACGCCGAACAGGTTAAGCACCTTGTTGTCAGGGTCACTTAACAAGGTAAAGGGCAGTTTGTGATGTTGCTGAAAGCTTTTATGGCTGGCTACAGTGCCGCTGTTGATGCCTGCAACTATGGCGCCGGCCTTAGTAAAATCGTTAAAGCTATCGCGAAAAGAGCAGGCTTCCTTTGTACAAATCATACTTTCATCTTTCGGATAAAAATAGATAACCAGTGTATGTTTTGCTGCTTCCCGCCTGCTATTGAAAGCCTTGCCATCCTGATCGGTCAAAGTAAACGCCGGTACGTTATCACCAACATTAACCGGTTTATCCTTTGGCTGCGCAAAGCCGGCACAGGGCAGCAGCAATAGCACTAAACAAATTAATTTATTCAAGCCCATGAATGATAATGTTTGGATAATTTATTTAGAAGCCGGTTTTCGGGTATGGTGATGCATGGGCCTGCGCCGTTTCTGCTGCTGCGGCTTATCAGTTATTGTTATGGCTGCAATATCGTCGGGCAGGGGTAGTTCAGTAATTTCCTTGTCAATTAACTGCTGTATGTTTTGCAGTTTGCGGGCATCCTGTTTATTTACAAAGGTAATGGCGGTGCCGGTAGTAGCGGCGCGGGCAGTGCGGCCAATACGGTGGATGTAATCCTCGGGGTCATGAGGGGCATCATAATTAATGACCAGGTCAATCCCCTCCACATCAATACCCCGCGACAGAGCATCCGTGCCGATGATAACCGGTAACTTACGGTTCTTAAATTCCAGCAGTATCTTTTCGCGCTCAGCCTGTAAAATATCTGAGTGAAAGGCATCCACATGCAGGCGTGCGGCTTTCAATTCCTTATAAAGGGCCTTTACCTTATCCTTAGTAGAAGCAAAAATGATAGTGCTGCTGTATAAACCGCTCCCCAAAATTTTCTGTATCAGTTTGCCTTTCTGCTGATCATGCACCCGGTAAATCTGCTGGTTGATGCCTACTGCCGGCTGCGACAGGGCAATATTAATCTGCTCCGGGCTGTGCATAATGCTTTGCGCCAGCCTGCGTATTTTGGGCGGCATGGTGGCCGAGAAAAGCAGCGTTTGCCGTTTAGCCGGCAGGTAACTGATAATCCGCATAATATCATCATGGAAACCCATGTCCAGCATACGGTCGGCTTCGTCAAGTATAAGATGCTTCAGATGGGTCAGTTTCAGCACCCCGGAATTAAGATGGGCAATAAGCCTGCCCGGTGTGGCAATCACAATGTCCACATTGTTTTGAATACCGCGCCTTTGCTGCTCGTAGGCAATGCCATCGCCGCCGCCAAATACAGCCAGTGAGCTGAGGCCGGTAAAATAGGCCAGTCCCTCTACCTGCTGGTCAATCTGCTGCGCCAATTCGCGGGTCGGGGCCAAAATGAGCGTATTAATCTGATGGGTTGGATTTGCGGCAATGCGATTGAGAACCGGCAGCAGGTAGGAAGCAGTCTTGCCGGTGCCCGTTTGGGCGCAGGCAATAACATCCTTGCCTTCTAAAATTACGGGTATTGCCAGCTGCTGTATGGGTGTGGGGGTTGTGTACCCCATGCTGAGAACGCCTTCTTCAAGCTGTTCATTAAAATTAAAATCCTGAAAGTTCACGCTATAAATCTGATAAATGCTGAATTTACGCATTTTATCTTATATCAGCATTATACTATCTATTATAGCGTTGCATTATGATAATAAACAGATAAATAAACAGGATGCGGCAACATTTATCTGGGCATCAATGCTTCAACTTTACTAAGCAGATCCTCCATCCCGAAAGGCTTTTCGAGATGTGCATCAGCGCCGCATTCTTCGGCTGATATTTTCAGATTAGGGCTTGCTGAAACCATAATGACCGGAATGTGCCGTGTAGCTGCCTGGCGCTTAATCTGTTTGCAAACGGCAAGCCCGTCGTGCCCTGCCATCATTACATCCAGCAATATCAGATCAGGGCTGGCCTTAATAGCCTGCATAACCGAAGTGCCATCATACACCTTTAATACTTCGTAATTCGACAGCTCCAATACAGCAGCAATGGAATCAACAATAGCTACATCATCATCTGCAATCAATATTGTTTTATCTGTGGCTGCCATATAAGTTTATCTGCAAAAAATCAACGTTAATTAAAAGTTCAGGCAGGTGTAGTGTCTAAGGGTATTTGTATAACAATGATACCTATCCGTTCATCAGTTTCACACCGCTGCCAATAGCTATGGCATCTTCAAAGGCGCCAACAAACGTATCCTTTACATGCGGCAGCTTATCCAGCGACTTGCGGGCATAAAAGCTGGCAAAGGTTGCAGCCAGCGCGCTGCCGCCGCCTATCAGTGCGCCCTGCAGCATACTCTCCCGGTTAGCCCGGAATATAGTAGCCCCAACCAGCGCACCCGAAGCTACACGGGCCAGCACCTGAGGCGCCGCAATACGGTTTGGAGATTTGGGCGACTTATCGCCGGCTATTTCTGCAGCGCTCAGTACCTTGGTTATGATCGCGGTAATAGGTTTCTGTATAAAGCGCAGCTTCGAACTTTTCAAATCAACATCAGGATGTTTACTCAGATAATTACTGGCTGCAGCGGGAGCTATGGTGGCCCTTAAGCCGGCTACAGCGCCCAAACCTATAGTTTGCTTTAATGCTTTATAATATGAATTAGTCATGGAGTGGTTCATAAATTTATAAAGCAACACCTTTTTAACTGTTAAAGTTTTACGGGTTTCTTTAAAATGAAAATTCCGGGGTCATGGCAATGTATAATTGCTGCTATAATTAATTGAACCTGTATCAACCGCAACAATGAGTACATCATTTAACGGATGGTTTACAGGCTGCCCGACGGCGACTTCATTACACCGGGCAGGTTTATTGCATTCAGTTTTGTGCCTGGCAGCTTTTGCTGCGGTTAATTGATCTTGACGACCTTTTTTACCTTATTAAAATTACCCTGGGTTATGGATAACAGGTAAACACCGCCGGGAAAGTTAGATAAATCAATACTCTGTACAACCTGGCCGGCAACTGCTGCAATAACCATTTTTTCGCGCAGTCTGCCCGAGGCGGCATCAGCTACCCGGATAATTACCTTGTCGGCTGATTTCGAACTGAAACTGAGCGTAACGGAGCCGGTGGCAGGGTTAGGATAAACACTCATGCCCGCATTGGGAGGGATGATGCCGGTTTTGGGGATGGTTACGGTAACGGGTGCAGCCGCAGTATCGGTAACGCCGGTTGTTTTTATAGTGCCGAAGGGAATTACAACTTGCGGGGTTTCAGTTACGGTAAGGGTAAGCTGGCTGTCTTTGAGTTTTAGCTGGCGGGCACTCATGATTTCGCTGCCTGCTGCGGGGGTGTATACGGCCGCAGAATCGGCGCCGGTGAGCTTAAGTGAGTAACTGGCCGAGCGGCCTTTTTCGTCTGGAATGGTAAGGATGTAAGCCGAATGCCCGTTAAGCTCGTAGCGGTCTATTAATGGATCGGCAGCAAGTGTTTCCATATAAGTGTATTTTCCGATCAGATTATTAAACTGAGAAAAATAATCGGCCACCGGCCTGCGGCTTTTATCATCATTTACCAGGCCCGATGAACTATACTGGCCGGTGTTCGAGGCATTGTCATCATACATTTCATACATAAAAACACGCTGTACACCCGCGCGGGCATAGAGTAGTGCGGTTCGCAGTTCCCAGTCGGCTTGTGTTAACTGAGGCGTTTTACTGCCGATGGCTATTGTTTTAAGTGCACTGCCCTGATTTAAATCGTAACCCGATTCTGTTACCCAAACCGGCATATCGGCAGCATACTGATGTGCTGCGCTGATGAACTGCCGCGCAATGGATCCGGTAGGCGAAACCTCAGGCGCTGAACCCCGGGTTGATACGCCACCCTGCGTACCATCGCTGTTGTTGGCGTAATAATGATAGTTAATGATGTCCCAGCATAAATTAACCGTACCATCGGCCCTGTAGCCCCGGTGCTGGCGGCACCAGTCAACCATGCCCTTTATATAGTCGGTATTGGCATAGGCCAGGCCGCCCATTACTACCTGCATATTCGGGTCGGCATTTTTTACGCCAACGCCCGGCCCCATGGTATTTTGATTACCATCGTAGAAGGCCGAAAGGTTGGCCGCATATTCCCAGGCAGTTTGGTAAGCCTTGCGGCCTTTCCACCATTTATCGCGCTCGTTGTCGCACTCTATATATTTAATCAGCCCCAAACTTTTCTGATAAGCGTTCACCGGGCCGTTAGGGTATTGCGCTATAGGTGCAATGTGTATAGATGTGGTATCAATACTGGCGTTAGAGCCGTAGCGGGCCGCAAACTGGTAAGCTGCCTTAGCCTGTTCGAGGTAAGAGTTCGGATCTGAAAAATCCTTACCATATCTTACCGGTACATTTTCATTATCCCGCATATCCGCCGGATAGGTATCCTGCATCCACCCGGGTACGGTTTTAATATCTGCCAGCACCTCTATGCCTTCGGCCTTAAGGCGTTTGTACATCGCATCATAATTCCAGCCGCCGTCGGGCGATGGATTGAATGTGTAATTACCGGGTGTGCCCTCAATATGCGTCCAATCCAGGTAATGCCTTACCTGCGTAAAGGCTTTGGCCGGCTTCATCCGGGCTTCATCAATAACGCCGGGGGCTGATGAACTTTCAAAATTCCATTCAAATGCATTTACGCCGAAATACTGGCTGAGTTTGTTCGCCTTTTTAGGAACAGGCGTAACCGGCGTCCCTGCCTTGTAGGTACCGTAAAACTCCATTTCAGTCGGGTAGTTTCCCCAAACATTCAGTACAATGTATCTGATATTAAGCATCGGCGCATCGAGCAGGTACTGCGCGTTGCCCGTAACAGCACGGTCGGGATGAGGACCCAGCCAGACATTGCGCGGACCGGCATAGAAAGTGCCGATATTTACACGTTTGCCCTCCGCCGTGATTACGGAAACAGTGAGCGGACTGTCGCTGAAATCTGGCGCATTGCTGTACATTCTTATTTTATACAGGCTGATCTGCTCACCGGGCAGCACCGGGTAATAAGCATCAAAGTTTTTGAATATTTTGCCATAGGTAGGTTGCACGGCTGTACTGGAATCGCCGTCGAACATGCTTGCAATACCATCGCTGGCGCTGTTGAGCTGATACCAGCGTGTACCATCAACAGGAATTTTTATTAAGGCAGGGGTGTCGGCAGCAGGGGAGCTAAGCGGGCTGGCAATCGTCTTTTTTACAGCAGAAGCAAAAGCCATACCTTGTACAATATACAGTGTTATAATAACCAATATAAGTAACCAGCGCTTTTGATACATACCGCGAAACAGGTAAAAACTGTAATGCCAGTGCCTCCTGCAATTGCGAGTATACGAGTTTAAGGTTACAACGTTACAATCTGAGTGTATTTTTTACGCTTTTATATATCATAGTTAAAATAAACTTAATCAGTGGTTTAATTGTAGTATCCTGTAAAATATAATGGCTATCAATCAACAGGCAACCGATGCTGTCAATCATTTAATTATTATTGCCGGCGATGGTGAACAGGGTTATGCAGAGGCGGCTGATTATGCGGAAGACCCGGTGCTGAAGGCATCATTTTTACGATACGCCGCTGAGCGAAAAGAGTTTGCAGCAGAACTTAAACATTTAGTTATAACCACAGGCACCGAACCCGAAAGCGGCGGCGGTCCGCTCGGTGCTTTACACCGGGTATGGATTGACGTTAAAACGTCGCTGGCGCCGCGCAATGATGCCGCTGTAATTAATGATTGCATTACCGGCGACGAGGCGGCAGTATCAGCTTATCAAACCGCCCTGCAAAGCCGGGATGTACCCGAAGAATGGCGGCAAACTTTACAGCGGCAGCTTAAGCTCACGGCTGATGCCCTGGCCGATTTACGGGAGCAGGCCCGGCAACTGAATAATTAATGTACATTTAAGGCGGCCCATTTATTATACCACATGAATAATGCTGCTGCGGGCACCCGCAACCGGTACCGCTTTTTCCCCTTGCTGATCAGCATCATCATTACGCTGAGCATCGGGTTTACTGCGTCTCTGTTTACCCGGCCCGAAATAGCCGGCTGGTATCAGCGCATTATTAAGCCCTCATTTACGCCGCCGGGCTGGCTCTTCGGCCCGGTATGGGGCTTGCTTTATATCATGATGGCTGCAGCAGCCTGGCTGATATGGCAGCAGCGCAAAACTTCATTGTTTTATCCTTGCTGCAGAGCCGCATATTTTGTACAGCTGCTGCTTAACTTTCTGTGGTCGTTCACTTTTTTCGGGCTGCATCAGATAAATTTAGGTCTGTTCATTATCATAGCGCTGCTTGCAGGCATCGTGGTAAATATGTATTACTTTAATAAAATAAGTAAGACTGCTGCGTGGCTTTTAGCTCCATACCTGTTATGGGTAAGCTTTGCCTCTACATTAAATATTGCCATATATTACCTCAACAGGTAAGGAGCAGGTATGCCGGCATGATTAATTTCTGATTTTATCAGGTAAATATTTAATTTGTATCGCAATAATTTCCTGACCGCATGATTAAAAAAATATTCACCCTGATTTTCATTTTTTCAGGTATGGTACAACTGAGCCTTGCTGCAACTACAGACATTAATTATTTTGTGGTAAAGGAAAACCCCTTTGCCAGCGAAGAGATTGCCGTTGTTGCAACAGATTCCCTGGGCAATATTCAGGAAAATATACGCGGTATTTATAATTTTACCGTTAACGGCTTTCAGGAAGACCTGACCTTTCAGAACGGTACGGCCTTTTACCGGCACAAAATCAGCAAGTCAACCTTTATGTATGTGCGCCATGTTAATGACAGCGGCTCGCACTCTATCTTGTATTACCTGTACAAGCATGATATGAAACTGAGCCCCTTTCATATCAGCTGGACACTGCTGCTCATCATTCCGCTTGCACTTATCCTGGCGGGTTATTTATTTAAGCGTTTTATCATCATTGCCGTTATTGTGTTTATAATCCTGCTTTATTTTAATCATCACAACGGGCTCAGCATACCTACATTTTTTGAAAGTATTTTTGATGGCTTAAAGCATCTGTTCAGGTAAATCAAAGTTCATTGACAAAACCTGCCAGGGCAAGGCCGGTGCCTAATAAAACAGCAATCAGCTTGCGCTTATTAAATTTGTGATCGGGCCCGGCCTCGAACAATATAGTAGTGGATATGTGCAGAAAAATACCGATTACCACACCCATAATGCGGTTAGAGTAATGCTGCAGGTTGCCAATGCCGCCATTACTTAACATATCACTAAACAGGTAACCTGCGGGGGCCATTACGGCAAATAAAACTATACACAGCACAGTAGAAATTTTTGACTGCTGATGCGACAGCAGCACGGTTGCCAGCGCAAACGCCGCCGGGATGTGATGCAGCGCAATACCAATGACCAGCTGGTTCTGGTAACCTTGCGCCAGAGGCATACCCTCCAAAAAGGCATGCAGGCAAAGGCTTACCATAATGCCGAAGGGAAAGACGGCTGTTTCTCTTTCATGCACGTGCATGTGCCCGTGCTCTATGCCATCCGAAAATTGTTCAAGCACAATCTGGAACAAAAAACCGGCTAAGATGAAAATGCCAACCAGATTATCATTGCCGTGGTAGGCATCGGGTATGAGGTGCAGTACCGTAATGCCGAACAGGTAGGCTCCGCTGAATGAAAGTACCAGCTTTAATTGTTTGTGGTTGCCGCTTTTGAAGAAAAAAACAGAGGTGCCGCCTAAAAAGGCGCTAAAAAAAAGCAGCAGTATTTTCCAGGTCATGCAAATTGAGGTTCAGTTCTTTTAAAAAGGCCGGCTGTGGCTGTGCCGATCATTGCGCCGAAGGCAGCGCCGCCTGCAACATCGGCAGGGTAGTGCACACCCACATATACCTGAGCAAAGCAGATGATGGCTGCCCAAAGCAGGGCGCAAGGCCAAACCCAGCGCCGGCGCCTGCCATAAACAAGGCACAGAAAAACGGCTATCGCGAAATGGTCACTGGCGTGGGTTGATGGAAAGCTGTAGCCCGTGCCGCAATCCACACGGCTAATCTCAGCAGGTATTACAGCGGCATCATTGCAGGGGCGGGTACGCTTTACCATCATTTTTATAAGGCTGGCGCTGCCGTAATCGGCCAAGCCAACGGCAGCTAACAAAAAGATAATCATCACCAATCCCGACTTCTTATAACGAATAATGCTGAACAGGATAATGAATATATACAGCGGTATCCAGAATTTAGGGTTGCGCAGCCAGGGCATTGCCCAATCGAAGGCAGGGTTAGCCATGGTATTATTTATGAAATGAAAAAGCTGCCTGTCTAACTGCAGCAGTTGTTCGGTCATCCTGATCTTTTGCAGATAAATGTTAAGCGTTCTGAAGGTTGTAAATCGAAATCATTAAGTTAATGGTTGCCAAAGGTACTTATAATTTCAAAACCGCTTTATTCAAACAGTAATTTGAAACCGCCTGTATTATCAAAATGATTTTGGCAATATAGGCACCGCATATTAATAGTATAAACAATTAATAAAAATCTTTGCTTGGGCATCAATGCGCTGGTTGCACAGCAGGTGATAATCAATTGAATTGAAACAGTTTTGAAACCATTGTTTTACCATACTCAACGTGCAGGCCGCAAACACAGCCAATAAACCGGGGCATTAAAACACACTTAGCTGACTTACTATCGGGCAATAATTTTTATTTTTGCGGGCTAAATACTTGTGTTTTGACACTGATAAAATCTATTTCGGGTATAAGAGGCACCATAGGCGGCGTTGCAGGCGAAGGCTTAACGCCGCTCGATATTGTAAAATTTACCTCCGCTTTTGGCATTTGGGCCCTTAAGCATTCCGGCAATAAAAAAATTGTTATCGGTCGCGATGCGCGCCTGTCAGGCCTGATGGTGAACAATCTGGTAACCGGAACTCTACAGGGGCTGGGCATCAACGTTGTTGATTTAGGCTTATCAACCACACCAACGGTTGAAGTAGCTGTAGTGGCCGAACAGGCTGCCGGCGGCATTATTATAACGGCCAGCCATAACCCTAAGCAATGGAATGCTTTGAAGCTGCTGAACGCCAGGGGAGAGTTTATTGATGATGACAGCGGACAGGAAGTGTTACGCATAGCGGAAGACAGCGATTTTGACTATGCGGAGGTCAACAACCTGGGAACCGTTGTTGAGGACACCACCTACCTGCAAAAGCATATTGACCAGATACTGGCTTTGCCGCTGGTTGACCGGGACGCCATTGCCCGGGCTGATTTTAAGATCGTAGTAGATGCGGTAAATTCTACCGGCGGCCTGTTTGTACCTGCGCTTTTGCAGGCTCTGGGTGTTCATGTAATTTACCCTCTGTTTTGCGAACCCGACGGCAAGTTTGCGCACAACCCTGAACCTCTGCCTGAAAATTTAATTGCGCTATCACAGGAAGTGGTAAAGAAAAAGGCCAGCCTGGGCATTGCTGTTGACCCGGATGTAGATCGACTGAGCTTTGTGTGCGAAGACGGCAGTATGTTTGGCGAGGAGTACACCCTGGTGGCCGTAGCTGATTATGTACTGAAAAACCAAACGGGAAGCACGGTATCCAATCTGTCTTCAACCCGTGCCCTGCGCGATGTTACGGAGAAGGCAGGCGGCGAATACTTTGCAGCCGCGGTGGGTGAAGTAAACGTAGTAACCAGGATGAAGGAAGTTAACGCTGTCATCGGCGGGGAAGGTAACGGCGGCATCATTTATCCCGAACTGCATTACGGCCGCGATGCGCTTGCAGGCATTGCTTTGTTTTTAAGCCATCTGGCCAAGTACGGCAAGCCGGTATCAATGCTGCGCAGCACTTACCCTGGTTATTTCATTTCTAAAAATAAAATTACGTTAACGCCGGAAATGGATATTGATGCCCTGATGGCTAAGGTGCAGGAGAAGTATAAAAAGCAGCCGCACAGTACCATTGACGGTTTAAAAATTGAGTTTGATGAGGAATGGGTTCACCTGCGCCGCTCTAACACTGAACCTATTATCCGCATCTATTCGGAAGGCAATTCCGAAACCGTTGCAAATAACCTGGCAAATAAGATGATTGCCGATATTAAGGATATATTGCAGCTTAATGATTAATCTGAACACATTTCATTGTATTTAGCCGTTAGTTTCAATTTCTATCGCCTTGTCAGGCGGTAACCTAACAGTTAGTATAACTGCTTCGCCCTTTATAATAAAGAGGAAAAGTATAATAAATAACCAGTCCATGACCCGTGTATATTTAGATAATGCCGCTACCACACCCATAGATGCCGAAGTTTTGAAAACCATGTATCAGGTAATGGAAAGCCAGTATGGCAATCCGTCGTCCATACATGCACATGGCAGGGAAGCGCGAACGCTGCTTGAAAAAGCACGGAAAACAGTGGCAAATTTGCTGCATACTTCACCGGCAGAAATATTTTTTACATCAGGCGGTACAGAAGCCGATAATATGGCTCTGCAATGCGGTATCAGCGGTTATGGTTTAAAACATGCCATCACCAGCCGCCTGGAACACCATGCAGTGGTACATACTCTGGAAGCTATGGAAAGGGCAGGTATCATTAAACTGAGCTTTGTTGATACCGATGGTAAGGGCAATATTGATTACCGGCACCTGGAGCAGCTGCTGCAGCAGAATGAGCGCAGCTTTGTTTCGCTGATGCACGCCAATAACGAAATCGGCACCATAACCGATATAGAACGCATTGGTAATTTGTGTGAACAATACAACGCCATTTATCATTGCGATACTGTGCAAACGGTAGGGCATTACCCGCATGATCTTAGCCGGTTAAAGGTTCATTTTATGGTTTGCGCTGCGCATAAATTGCACGGCCCCAAGGGAACCGGCTTTTTATATATCAATCATAAAATAAAAATAAAGCCGATGATAAACGGCGGCTCACAGGAGCGCAATATGCGCGGCGGCACGGAAAACGTTTATGGCATTGCCGGCCTGGCCAAAGCGCTGCAGATCGCATATGATGAAATGCACGAGCACCAGCAGTACATACAAGGATTAAAGGATTACATGATCAGCGAGTTGCAGCATCATATTCCGGGTATTGGCTTTAATGGCGAAACGGATGCAGGCAAGAGTCTCTACACAGTATTAAACGTTTCCTTCCCTGAAATGGATATGAGCGATATGCTGCTTTTTAATTTGGATATTGCAGGCATTTCGGCTTCCGGCGGCAGCGCCTGCAGTTCGGGCACCAATATTGGCTCGCACGTACTGAGCGCCATCAGCGCTGATCCGGCAAAACCTGCAGTAAGATTCTCTTTTTCAAAATATAACACAAAGGAAGAGATTGATTATACCGTTGCCAAATTAAAAGACATCTGCCTGGTAAGCGCATGAATTATTTGAAAGGTCGTTAAGCATTCAGCAACAAAAGTACCCCCTGTTTGCCTTACTAACGAAATCCTTTTAACATAAAATTAAAAAACAATTGTCGGTTTGCTCAGGTTATTGCTTTAATTCTAACTAAATTAAATACCTATGACAACGATAAATCAAGATGCCTGGGACGAACAGGACAGTTCGTCAAGAACACAAGGGTATGGTTATGGCGAAAGCAACCTGAACAGCACCAGAAACAGCGCTGTTGATCCGGACGACGATGACGACGATTTAGATGATGCTGACCTGGACAATGATGATTTGGATGATTTTGATGATGACGATCTGGACACGGAAGACGATTTAGACGAAGATGATCTGGACGATGATGATCTGGATGAGGATGACGATGGCTATGACCGCGTTGGCGGTAAAACCACAGATGATTTATCATCAGGAATAACCAGCAGTTATGATAACGAGCCTAATGAAACACCGGAGCAGGAGCAGGCTGATACAGAAACACAGGGATACGGCAGCAAGACCGAGGTTGAGCAGCAGGACAGGGGTGATGAAGCCTCTTTCAGCGAGCAAAACGATGTAACACCGCCTGCACCGCATGAGTTTCCGGATACCGGCAGCCATACTGAAACCGATTTTACCAGTCGCCCCACAGGCCGTACAACCGGCCGCATGGTAGGCCATGAGCCAGGTACAGAGGGTATTTAAATTCCTGCTGTCAATCCTATTATAAAAGAAGCCTGCTGTTAATAGAACAGCAGGCTTCTTTTATAAGATTATCAATTCTTAGTTTACCATCATTTTTAAAAATGAGGCCAGTTTTTCTTTTAACTCACGGCGGTCAACTATAAAATCAAGGAAGCCGTGCTCCTGCAGGAACTCAGCAGTCTGGAAGCCTTTAGGTAAATCCCTTTTTATAGTTTCCTTAATAACACGCGGACCGGCGAAACCAATCAGCGCCCCTGGCTCGGCAATATTAATGTCGCCCAGCATAGCGTAGGATGCCGTAACGCCGCCAGTAGTTGGGTCTGTCAGCAATGATATATAAGGTACTCGGGCCTGCGCCAGCAACGCTAACTTGGCCGAAGTTTTGGCCATCTGCATCAGTGAAAAGGCGGCCTCCATCATACGTGCCCCGCCCGATTTGGATATCATCAGAAAGGGTGTTTTGTGCTCAATACAGTAATCAATGGAACGTGCAATCTTTTCACCAACTACCGAACCCATTGAGCCGCCAATAAAGTTAAAATCCATACAGGCAATTACTATGGGCTGTCCGTCAATAACACCGTAAGCCGACCGTATGGCATCCTGCAGTCCGGTTTTCTTCATGGTTTCGGCCAGCCGGTCTTTATATTTCTTGGTATCTACAAAATCAAGCGGATCGCCCGAGCGCAAGCCGGCAAACAGTTCTGTAAACTCATTATTATCAAACAGTATTGCAAAGTATTCCTTTGAACCTATGCGAAGCTGATAATTGCAGTAATGGCAAACATATTGGTTCTCTACCTGCTCCGAGTAATGCAGCGGGCGCTTACAGTTAGGGCATTTATTCCATATACCATCCGGCGCCTCCTTTTTCTCTTCGGTAGTAGTAATAATTCCCTTCGACTCTCTTTTAAACCACGTCATCTAATTTACCTCGTTCTGTTAAATATAATGCAAAGAAACAAAAAAAATTCAGGTTAATTGTTTGCACTATTTAATTGTGTAACTAACCAAAAATTTATAATCAGTAATAAAATGAGCAAGTTGTTTACACTTTTGCAATTAGCGAGGAACGTGTACATTAAACACAGGAAAATTTATAATTTAGTGCCTTAAAATTATACTGCTCAATGGATTTAAAAAATTACAAAGGCGTTTTGCACGGCGATCAGGTGCAGGAGCTTTTTGAGGTAGCCAAAAAACATCAGTTTGCACTTCCGGCTGTAAATGTTATCAGCACTAACTCTATCAATGCTGTAATGGAAACAGCTAAAGCGGTTAACTCGCCGGTAATTATTCAATTATCAAATGGCGGAGCACAGTTTTATGCCGGCAAATCATTAGATAATTCAAAACTCCAGGCATGTATATTAGGCGCTGTATCAGCAGCTAAACATGTGCATTTGCTGGCCGAGCATTATGGTATTGCCGTAATTTTGCATACAGACCACGCTGCCCTGAAGTTTTTACCCTGGATAGACGGGTTGCTTGATCATGGCGAAAAGCACTTTGCCGAAACCGGCAAGCCGCTGTTTTCATCCCATATGCTTGATTTGTCGGAAGAGCCGATCAAGGAAAATATGGAGATTTCAGCTAAATATCTGGCCCGCATGGCTAAGCTGGGTATGACGCTGGAGATTGAGCTGGGCGTAACCGGCGGCGAGGAAGACGGCGTGGATAACAGTGACGTAGATAGCTCACGCTTATATACCCAGCCCGAAGAGGTAGCTTATGCTTATGAAGAACTTTCAAAAGTGAGCTCGAGGTTTACCGTTGCTGCGGCTTTTGGCAATGTGCACGGGGTGTACAAGCCCGGCAATGTAAAGCTGCAGCCGGTTATCCTGCACAACTCTCAGGAGTATGTAAAGCAAAAATTTAATTTAACCGATGAGAAGCCTGTCAACTTTGTATTTCATGGCGGCTCGGGTTCCAGTGAGGCTGAAATACGGGAGGCCATATCATACGGCGCCATCAAAATGAATATTGACACCGATATGCAGTGGGCGTTCTGGGAGGGTATCAAAGATTACTATAAGGCTAAAGAACCTTACCTGCAAAGCCAGATTGGTAACCCCGAAGGCGAAGACTCGCCCAACAAAAAGTATTATGATCCGCGTGTGTGGCTGCGCAAAGGTGAGGAAACCTTTGTTAAGCGCCTTACACAAGCTTTTGCCGATTTAAACTGCGTAGGCGCTACTGATAAATTGCCCTAAGCATTTAACTTTACTGATATTAAAACGCCGGGGCCTTTCAGTACCGGCGTTTTTTATTTTATTTTTTGCACATTTACTTAAAATACCCCTTGTAAAATGAAAAAAGAAAATTTCTTTGAAAGGTTTTCCAGCTGGGCTACTAATGCCACAGGAAGTTCCGGAGCCTTTATACTTGCTTTGGTAGTAGTAGTGATATGGGCAGTGACCGGCCCTGTTTTTAAGTATTCAAATACCTGGCAGCTGGTTATTAATACGGGTACTACTATTGTTACCTTTCTGATGGTGTTTCTGATACAAAAATCACAAAACAAAGATTCGCGGGCGGTACATTTGAAGCTGAATGAACTGATTGCGGCACATGAAGGTGCCAGTAACCGGATGGTAAATATCGAGGATCTGAGTGAAAGTGAACTGAACCAGATTCGCCAGTTTTATATCAAGCTTTCCGAACTGGCCAAAACAGAGGAAAACATCGGCTGTACTCATACATTTGATGCAGCTAATGAAAATCACAGCAAAAAATCACAACGTGATAAAGACTATTTGAGGAGATTAAATGAGCGAAAAAATAAAAATCAGCAAAATAACTGATACTGAAAATTTAGAAAAGGTTTTTGCCATACGGCGGGAAGTGTTTGTGGATGAACAGAACTGCCCGCCTGAGCTGGAATGGGAGTTCGAAGATGAATCAAACCATTTCTTAGCCACCGTTAACGGTGTGCCCGCCGGTGCATCGCGCTGGCGCAAAACCGATAAGGGATACAAGCTGGAACGTTTTGCCGTATTAAAAGCGCATCGCGGCCAGGGTGTTGCACAGGCGCTGGTTACTGCCGTGTTGAAAGATTTGCCGCCCGATGCTGATTACGTATATCTGCATGCGCAGATACAAGCCGTGCCGCTCTATGAAAAATTTAACTTTCAAAAAACAGGACCTATGTTTGAAGAGGCGGACATTCAGCATTTTAAAATGGTGAAGCAGTAATTAAATAATTTAAGGAGCAGAATTTTGGAATCAAGGTGCAAAGCATCTGCCATAAACAGATACATCCGCTGTTATAAATAATGCAGGAGGTGCATTGTTTATAACAGCGGATGTGGTATATATAATAAACCGGAAATGGTTAATCTGTTTTTGGCAGAGGGGCCACAATTTGCTCAGGTACGGCTTCCCGCACAAAACGGCGGATAATTAAGCGGGTACCTCCGTTATAATTAACGTAACTTCCCAGCCAGTTGATAAATACAATCACTTTGTTGCGGAACCCCAGCAATGAAATGAGGTGGACAAACATCCAGATCAGCCATGCAAAAAAACCATGAATCTTGATTTTACCCAAATCAGCCACAGCCTTATTACGGCCTATGGTAGCCAGCGAGCCTAAATCGTTATACTTAAATGGTTCGGTATCTTCGCGGTTAATAATGTGAACAATATTTTTTGCTACGTTTTTTCCCTGCTGAATGGCAACCTGTGCCACGCCCGGATGGCCCTTAGGCGTATCATCAGTAATTACTGCGCCTACATCGCCTATGGCAAATACATTATCTAAACCTTCAACCTGGCAGGTAGTATTGGTTTTAATCCGGTTGCCCTTCACTACAACCTCCTTGTTGATTCCATCGGGAACAACACCCATCACCCCGGCCGACCAGATTACGTTTTTAGTCATGATGGATGGCTTACCTTCAATTTTTAATTCAGTGCCATCGTAATTTTCCACCTTTACGCCCAGCATAACATCAACACCCATCTTTATCAGCGTATCTTTGGCAGCTTCAGATGCCTTTTCCGACATGTTGCCCAGCACTTTCGGTAAAAAGTCGAGCAAGTAAACCTTCATATCTTCCTTACGCAGTTCGGGGTAATCTTTTTGTAATACGTGGCTCCTGAATTCGGCCAGGGAGCCTGCCAGTTCCACGCCTGTAGCGCCCGCGCCTACCAGTACAAAGTTGAGGTACGGCGACCGTTCCTCAGGAGTTCGCTGTAATAGCGCCTCCTCCATATTCTGCAAAATCAGGTACCTTAAGTTTAAGGCTTCAGGTATTGATTTCATGGGCATGGAATTATGCTCAATGTCCTTGTTGCCAAAAAAGTTGGTGGTTGAGCCGGTTGCTATCACCAGATAATCATAGGCAATGTCACCTATAGTAGTTTCTAAAAAGTTATCACCGGTATTTATTTTGGTAACTTCAGCTACGCGAAAGCTAAAGTTTTTTTGGCCCTCAAAATTTTTACGCAGCGAAAAGGCTATTGATTCCGATTCCAGGCTGCCGGTAGCTACCTGATACAGCAGCGGTTGAAAAGTATGGTAATTATGCTTGTCGAGCAGCAGAACCTCAACAGGGTGCTTGGCCAGACTCTTAGCTACCTCAAGGCCGCCAAAACCGCCCCCTATGATGACTACCAGCGGGAATTTACTCTTATCGGTTGTTTCCATACTTGTTTAACACATTCACTATAAGTGTGTTTTAACACAAGCAACAAAAAAAGCTTCAGGTATAACCTGAAGCCTTTAAAATAAGCGGGAATAAAATACTTATTTTAAGTCTTTCTTTCCAAAGTCAACAATTACCGGCGTAGCCACGCAGATTGATGAGTAAGTGCCAAAGCAAACACCCACCAGCAAGGCAAATGAGAAACCGCGGATAACATCTCCGCCGAAAATAAACAATACAATCAATACAAATATTACAGTTAATGCGGTAATAATAGTACGGCTCAGGGTACTGTTGATGGCACGGTTAATTACTACCTGGCTATCCTCACCCCGGCTGCTGTTCATGTTCAGATATTCGCGGATACGGTCAAACACAACCACAGTATCATTGATGGAATAGCCAATAACTGTTAAGATGGCTGCTATAAATGCCTGGTCAATATCCAGTGAGAAGGGCATCACATCCTTAAACAGGGAAAAGAAAGCCAAAACCAGCAACGCATCGTGCGCAGTGGCAATCATGGCGCCCAGGCTGAACTGCCACCTGCGGAAACGGATTAATATATAAGCTGAAATTACGATGATGGCAAAAATAACGGTCCAGATGGCTGATGTCTTTAAATCGTTGGCAATGGTTGGCCCGACTTTCTGAGAACTCACAATCTGATATTTTGGCGATACAGCGCTTAAGCCTTTGCGTAACTGGCTCTCCGCCTTGTTATCAGCAGCGGTTGTATTATCGTCAATCAGATAATTAGTGGTAATACTGATTTTGTCGGTACCGTAGGTTTTAACAATTGATTTGCCAATGCCGAGCGTTTTATCAATGGCATCCCTTACGTTTTGCGTGTTGGCAAGCTTGCCGTCATATTGCACTACATAAGTACGGCCGCCCGAAAAATCGGTACCGTAATTAAAGCCGCGCGTAAAAATGGAAATTAAGCCTGCCAGGATGAACAAACCCGAAAAGATGTAGAACTTAAAGCGGTTTTTTACAAACGCGAAGGCAGCATTTTTGAAGGTATGTGAACTCCAGGGATTAGAAAA